>JAFTUJ010000467.1 GCA_017466305.1 Thermoguttaceae bacterium | reverse complement strand
GCTCGCCGACGACGCGAAAAAGTCGGCGGAGCGTTCGGGCGACGCGGCGAACGTCGAAAAATAAGACGGCGGCGACGCGACTTCTTGACGGGAAACCGGTTATCTTCCCTTTTAGTCTTGCGTTTTTTCTTCGTCGTCGAGCGCTAAAAACTCGGTCGTGCCGACGCAGCCGCGCTCTAAGTACGTCGATAAAATGATTTGCGCCGCGACCATATCGAGCCGCTCTTTGCGTTTTTTGGCGTTGAGGTTCGCCATTCGGAGATAATTTTCGGCCTCGGCGCTGGTGAACCGCTCGTCGAGAAAGTCGATCGTAAGTCCGGTAACTTCCGCGAGTTGCGTTCCGAACGCGATCGCTTCGCGGGCTTTGTCGCTCAGATCGCCGTTGCAGTGGAGCGGGAGGCCGAGGACGAAGTGAACAATGCGTTCTTCTTTCGCAAACTGTTGAAAATACGCGAGATCCTTCTTCTCGTCGCGACGGCGATAGATGGCGTACGGCGACGCGATGATGCGTTCGGAGTCGCAAATCGCGATTCCGATGCGAACGGTTCCGAAGTCGATTCCGGCGATTTTGCCCTTTTCCGGCGGCGGGGAAGGTTTCATTGCGGCAAGTCCTTATTGCGTTGGGGTTGCGTTGGTTGGGGAAACGAAAAAAAAACGGCGTCGGGCGGCGTTTAGCGTCGTCGCGGTGTTAACTTTTGCGCTTTAACGAATTGGCATTCGAGAAACGCTTTTAAATCTTTCGACGAAAACGCGTAATAACCGCCGCTCTTGTATTTTTGCAAAAGCGAAACGTAAGTTTCGAAATCTTTGTCGTTAAGTAAGGCGCGCAACGTTTCGAACGGAACGTCGGTTAGAACGTAAAGACCGCCGTAAACTCCCGTTCCGACGGGACTTGGCGTTAGTTTAAGGTCGGCGGCGTCGCGGATTAAGGTATTGACGGCGTATTTGTTGCGCGCGACGTCTTTTAACCCTTGCGTTCGTCCAAAGCCGAACCAAGCGCCGGGATTCGTCAAACTTCGTTGTTTTAATCGGTCGCAAGCGGATTCGTAATAACGTTTTACGGCGGCGACGGCGCTTAGCGTTTCCCAAGGAAGCAAACGAGCGCTCGCGTCGTAAGGGTAAAGACAGCGCGACCAAACGCCGGTCGACGCTTTCACGACGGGAATCGTAAACTCGGCGAAACCGAACGTCGCGGCGTCGCCGATGAAAAACGAGTCGGCGAGCGTCGCGAAACCGTTTTTCACCGCGAAACGCTCGGCGTTTTTCGGCGGTTGGAACGTTAGTATCTCTCGAAGAAAGCGGAGGTTGCGGCGCGTCGAGAAATAAAATTTTCCGTCGACGTAAAAGTCGTCCGCCGTCAAACGTTCGATTAGCGACGGTTTGTCGTCGGCGGTAAGCTCGAAATATTCGGTCGCGGAACTTGTTTTGCGACCGGAGGTTAGGACGGCGATCGTCGAATACGTCGTCGCGTCGAAAACTTGACGATGTTTTAAGTCGACGAGCTTCGCAAGGAGATTTTCGGCGACGATTTTTTCGCGCAAAGGCCCGCCCGCGACGCTCGTAAAAAAGGAACTCGGCGTTATGTAACTTAGCGTTCCGCTTGGGGTTAACGTTCGCAAGCCGAGTTCGTAAAAGACGAGAAAAAGGTCGGTCATTCCGCTTTGCGCCAAGTTGAAGCGCTTCGCGGCGTCGAACGTCGCGCCGAGATTATGAACGCGGACGTAGGGCGGGTTCCCGACGACGAAATCGATTTGCCCGTTCCAACGGTCGAACGTCAACGCGTCGGCGCAAATCACGTCCCAATTAACCCCTTGAACGCCAAAGGTTAGCGCGACGGCGTTAAGGTTTTGAACGCATCGTTCGCGCTCCGCCGGGTCGAGTTCGACGCCGTGTACGAACGTTTCGAGTTCCGCTTTAAGTCGCGTCGCGCCAAGGGTTGCGTTTTCTCGACAATAACGCTCGACGACGACGGTTAGAAACGCGCCGTCGCCGCAACTGTTGTCGATAATGTGCTTGCGAGCGATTCTCGACCCGCGGTAATCGGCTAAGTCGAGAATCGTTTCGACGACGAAACGCGGCGTGTAAACGCGTCCGTTTTTTTTGCGCGCGGCGCAAACGTCGACGCGAGAAGGCGTTGCGCGGCTTCGGCGCGGCGCTTTTTTGGCGGGCGACGAAGCTGGCGACAAAGCGGGCGGAGCGGAGGCGTTGCGGCGCGAGTTCGGGTTCATTAGGAAACGGTTGAAAAAAAGCGCGACGCAATCGCTTGCGTCGCGCGGGGTTAGGTTGGGACGGAACGGCGGTTACGCGACGCCGTTTTCGTCGGGCGAGTCGGTTTCGGACGATTCGGCGTTTTGCGTCGGCGACTTGGCGTCGTCGAGCGCGGCGCCGTCGTTAAGCGTCGCGTCGGCTTGCGGTTGCGTCGGCGGAACGACGGGGGAAGCGACCGAAATCGTTACGTCGTTCGGAACGTCCGCGTCGGACGAAGCGGGCGCGTCGGGCGACGCGGTCGAGTCGGTCGACGTTTCGGTCGGCGACGCGGCGTCTTCTTCGTCGGCTTCTTTCGGCATGGGCCCCAAAATCGCGACGATTTGGTCGTAATCGAGCTCTTCCTCGGCGACCAGCGCGTCGGTCAGCGCTTCGAAAAGTTCGCGCTTCTCGATAATTAGGTTGCGCGCCGTTTCGTCGGCCTCTCGCATCACGCGGACGATTTCCTCGTCGATGATTCGCGCCGTCTCCTCGCTGTACTCGCGGACGTCGTTCGTCATTTCGCGACCAAGGAACGGGTGCGACTCCGAGTTGCGGAACGCGACCGGGCCGAGCCGCTCGCTCATCCCCCAGTGAACGATCATGTCGCGCGCCAAGTCGGTCGCCCGTTTCAGGTCGTTCTCGGCGCCGGCGGAAGTCTCGTCGTAAACGAGCTTTTCGGCGGCGCGACCGGCCAAGAAGCGGGCCAACGTCGCGCGAACTTCCGATTCGTTGTAATTCAGTTTGTCGTCTTCCGGGAGGAACCAAGTCGCGCCGAGCGAACGACCGCGCGGAACGATGGTGATCTTGTGAACCGTCGAACCGACCGGGAGGAACCAACCGATAAGCGCGTGTCCGGCCTCGTGATACGCCGTCTTGCGCTTCTCTTTCGGCGAAACGATTTCGTCGCGTTTGAGACCCATTTGGATCTTTTCGAACGCAAAGTCGAAGTCGGAGGAGTTCACCTCGTTTTTATTGTTGCGCGTCGCCCAAAGGGTCGCTTCGTTGACGAAGTTGCGGATATCGGCGCCGGTGAAGCCGACCGTTTTTTTCGCCAACGCGTCGACCGAAACGTCGGCGCCGAGCGGAATCTTTTTCAGGTAAACGTTGAAAATCTCGACGCGACCCTTCAACGACGGACGACCGACGGTAATATGACGGTCGAAGCGACCGGGGCGCATCAACGCGGGGTCGAGAACGTCCGGACGGTTCGTCGACGCCATCACCATCACCGAGTCGTTTTGCGCGAAACCGTCCATTTCGCTCAAAATTTGGTTCAACGTTTGCTCGCGCTCGTCTTGACCGCCGCCGACGCCCGCGCCGCGTTGGCGCCCGACCGCGTCGATTTCGTCGATGAAGAGGATCGACGGCGCGTTTTCTTTCGCCGTCGCGAAAATGTCGCGAACGCGGCTCGCGCCGACGCCGACGAACATTTGGATAAACTCCGAGCCGTTGATCGAGTAAAACGGAACGTCCGCTTCGCCCGCGACGGCGCGCGCAAGGAGCGTTTTCCCGGTGCCGGGAGGGCCGAAAAGGAGCGTCCCCTTCGGAACGCGAGCGCCCATCCGCTCGTATTTCGCCGGATTTTTCAGGTAGTCGACGATTTCGATCAGTTCCGCTTTCACCGCGTCCATCCCGGCGGCGTCGGCGAAGGTAACGCGCTTCGCGCGGTCCGGTTCGTACCGCTTCGCCAAGCTCTTCGTGAAGGCGCCGAACCCGCCGCCTCCGCCGCCCATCATTTGCTCGTTGGCGCGGCGCATCATCCGGAAGATGAAAATAAGGAAGAAGATTGAAACGGCGGCGCTCAGGAGCATCACCAGCGACGAGCCGTCTTGCGGCGTCGTCGACGTGTACGAGTCGAGCTTCGAACGGAGGCGAGCGTCGATCGTTTGATCGGAAAACGCGAACGCCGGCGCTTCGCAAACGTACTTTTTATGAAATTGGACGCCGACGCGTTTTTTTGTAACGACGTTGATTAGTTCGACGACGGAGCCTTTTTTGTCGAGGTCTTTGCGTTCCCAACGTTGAACGATTTGGAGACCGAGACGGTAATTTTGGGCTAAATCCGTTTGCGCCGCTTGAATTTGCTCCGCCGTCGCGTCGCTGGGGAGGAGGCGTTTGCGGAGAACGGCGTCGCCCTCTTTCAGCGCGATTTCAACGCCGCCGGGGGTCGGTTCCTCGGTCGCCGCGAGACTTTTCGCGTTCAGGGCGTCCTGAAATTCTTGCGCTTTTTCAGGATGCGCGCGGTCGAATTGAGCGATAAGGACTTCGAACGTTTTTTTGCCGTTCGGAATGATTTCCGCCCAACGGTCGAGCGAAGGAATTTCGCGCAGTTCGCCGACAAGGCGATTGCCCTTCAGGTTGGCCGTTTCGATTTCGTCGGCGTCGAGGGCCGCGTTGAACGCCGTCCAAGTAATTTCCGTCGACTTCGAAAGGAAGAACGATTGGTAAACGAAATAGACGATTCCCGCGAGCGCCAAGACGAGCAAAATGTTCGGAAGAGGCGAACGACCCTCGGGCGAAGCCGGTTGCGACGGGCGGCGGCGCGGCGGTTCTTCGCGACGACGTTTTTCGTCGTCGGGGCGACGTAAAGACGGTTTTTCCGGCGTCGGCGACTTAAATTGGTCGGGAATGCGGTCGTATGTTTCGTCGCTAATCGGCGCGCCGTTCTTCGAGCCGTCGCGTCGCTCCGAGAAAAGAGCGATCGGAGCGAGAGCGCCGAAGAAACGGCTAAAAGGCGAGCGAGTGTTCATAAAGCGAGTGTTCCTTTACGTATATTAATTAGGAGCGCGAACGGTCGCGACGGCTCGCGCGTATTTTTGAGCGATTTTTCTTTTTTTCTTGCCGACGGTCAAAGACGAGCCGGCCGCAAGCGTCGAGCGTCGGACGCGCGGGCGTCGGTAGCGTCGAGAGCGGCAAAAGTCGCGTTTAGAACGCAAAGGAATGAACGCGACTTGTTCGAACGCTCGACCGTCGGAAACGAGCGCGCAAACGACTCGTCCGTTATTATAGCGCCGCCGACGAAAAAAACTACCCGGCCCCGACCGTCCCGGGG
>JAFTUJ010000466.1 GCA_017466305.1 Thermoguttaceae bacterium | reverse complement strand
TTCGCGGCGTTTTCCGGCGACTTGGCGTCGTCGGCAAAAGTCGACGCGGCGGGAACGAGGAAAGCGACCGAAGCTAACGCGATTCCGCAAAAGGAGTTAAGACGGGGGAAGTGTTGCATTTTCGAACCTTTCTCGGGAACAGGAGGCGCGCCAAAGCGGTTTCCGAACGGTCGACGGTTTCGACGACGGACGCGAGCGACCGTTCAAACGCGGCGCTTTTCTTTAGTATAAACGAAAGGCGCGGCGATTGCAAGCGGTTTCTCGGCAATTTTGGGGCGGCGTCGGCGAAAAGTCGCGAAAAATCGCGTCGCGTTTCGGGAAAATTGCGCGATTCGACAAAAAACGCTTGACTTGCGCGGCGCGCCGGGTACAATTATAGGGGCTTTTCCGCGTTTTTGCGTTGAGCGGAGGCAAATTTTGGACGTCGGCGGCGACCGAACGGCGGCGTCGCGTTAGTTAAATAGGAGTTGTTAAATGGCTTTTACGCAAGAACTTAGAGAACGTAAAGACGTGCCGGCGGAAGACGCTTGGGATTTGACGCCGATGTTCGCGTCGGAAGACGCTTGGCGCCAAGCGTTCGAAAATTGGAAGAAATTGGCGGAAAAGGTCGAGGATTTCCGCGGCAAATTGGGCGACGTCGAGACGCTCGTTAAGTTTTTCGAGTACGAACGCGAGGTCGACGTAACCGCCGACCGCCTTGGCGTTTACGCTTATCTGAAAGCGGTCGAGGACGTCGTCGACCCGGCGCGTCAAACGATGAAGGGCGAGTTTTCGCTCGCGGCGAGCAAAGCGGCGGAAGCGGCGAGCTTCGTTCGTCCGGAGTTGCTCGCGCTTTCGGAAGAGCGTTGGGCCGAACTCCTGCGCGACGAGCGGTTGGCGCCTTGGAAGTTGAAGCTGGAGCGCGTTTTACGTTACAAACCGCATTCGCTTTCGGCGGCGGAAGAAAAGCTGCTGGCGGCGGTCGGCGACGTCGCGGGCGCCTCTTCGAAGACGTTCCGCGTTTTGAACGACGGCGAGATGGATTTCGGAACGGTCGCCGACGAAAACGGGAAGGAAACGCCGCTGACGCCGGAAACGTTCCAAGTCTTTTTGCACTCGCCGGTTAGGAGCGTTCGCAAAGAGGCGTTCGAGAAGTTTTACGCCGAGTACGCCAAGCGTCAAAACACGTTGGCCTCGACGCTCGAAGGCTCGATTCGCAAAGACGTTTTTTACGCTAAAGCGCGTAATTTCGAAAGTTCGCTCGAAGCGGCGACCTTTAGCGAAGCGGTGCCGTCGAGCGTTTGTCGCAATTTGGTCGAGACCGTCCGCGCCGCGACTCCGGCTCTTTACCGCTATTACGACCTGCGCCGTCGCGCGATGAACCTCGACGATATCAGGTTTTACGACGTTTACACGCCGATTTTGTCCGACGTTTCCGTCGATTATTCTTGGGACGCCGCGGTCGAATTGATCGGCGATGCGCTGTCGCCGTTGGGAAGCGAATACGTTCAAACGCTGACGAAAGGGCTGACGACCGACCGCTGGGCCGATAAATATCAAAACAAAAATAAACAAAGCGGCGCGTTTAGCTACGGCGGTTACGATTTTCCGCCTTACATCATGATGAATTACAAGCCGAACGTCATTGAAAGCGTTTTCACGTTGGCGCACGAGGGCGGGCACTCGATGCACAGCTGGTATTCCGCGCGGACGCAACCGTACGAATATCACGACTACACGATCTTCTTGGCGGAAATCGCCAGCACGTTCAACGAGCAACTCCTTGCGCGACGGCTTTTAGAGAAATCGACCGACTCGAAGACGCGCGCTTGGATTATCAACCGCGAACTCGACTCGATTCGAACGACGATCTTCCGCCAAACGATGTTCGCCGAGTTCGAACTGCGAACGCACGAGAAAGCGGAAGCGGGCGAACCCCTTACGGCGCAAGCGTTTAGGAAGATTTACCGCGAACTCCTCGACGATTATTTCGGACCCGATTTCGCGATGGACGACGCGCTCGAACTCGAATGTTTCCGCATTCCGCACTTCTATCGCGGGTTTTACGTTTACAAGTACGCGACCGGGCTTTCGGCGGCGATCGCGTTGGCCGAGCGGGTCTTGAACGGCGGAACGAAAGAACGCGACGATTATCTTAACTTCTTAAAAGCCGGGTGTTCCGCCGATCCGCTCGATATTTTGAAGGCGGCCGGCGTCAATATGGAGAAACCGGAACCGATCGTCGACGCGATGAAGCGCTTCGAAACGTTGACCGACGAACTCGAAGCGCTCCTCTTCGACCAACGCGCGGGCGGGAATTGGACGCAAGTGCAGTTTTGACGCTTTAAAACGTTAAAATAAACGAGTTAAATAGAAACGAAAAGACGCCGACGCTTCTCGACGTCGCGCCGAATTTCGACGATAAAAAAAGCGAACGCCGCGTTAAAACGACGTTCGCTTTTTTATTGGTCGCGACCGCAACTAGTGCGATGAAACGGGTTGCGGTCGACGCTCTTTAACGGCGTTATTGCGGACGGTACGCCGCCAACGCGACGATCAGCGCGACGACGCCGACGCAGATCGCGAAACTGACGACGAAACCGACGACGTCGCAAACCGTCGGACGGTTGAACTCGAGCCCGCCAAATTTGAACAAACGCTTGTCGTCAAAGCGGTTAGGATTCTCGTACGAGAGCCGCATTTCCTCCGCGTCGCGTTCCGGGTCCGGGTCGACCGGCGTCTTCATCTTGACAAAGTAACGGTCGAGGAGTTCCTTGTCGCCGCGCGGCGTTACAAAGCTTAGCAGAATCAGGAAGACGAACGGCAGGAAGAGACGCGTCGGAAGTCGCATCGCTTCAAGGGTTCCGTTGCTCGCCGAAACGAGGTCGAAACCGCAGCGTTCGTAAAGGAGGAAGTCGAGTTCGAACGAGCCGCGTCCCTTCAAACTAACGCCGAGCGACGCCAAGTCGTCGACCGATTTGAAGCGGTCGGTCGAGCGAACGCGGGAGTCGCCGAGGTCTTCCATTTCGGCGAATTTCGGGTCGAACAGTTCGAGCGTCGGCGCGT
>JAFTUJ010000465.1 GCA_017466305.1 Thermoguttaceae bacterium | reverse complement strand
AACTTGCGGCGCTTTGTCGATTTTCTTAGACTCGACGAGCGCCAACTAACAGAAGTGCGGAGTCGCGCAGTCGGGGAACGTAAAAGCTTGCCGTTCGCCGTTTTGCGTGTCGAAAAGTTCGAGTCCGGCGTCGGCCCAAGCGTCCGAAAATTCGAGCGTTCCGGTCGCGGCGGCGTTCATATCGATGTTGCAAAGGAAGAGAATCAGCGCGTCGTCCGTTTCGCGGGTCAGGTGGAAAATGTTGTCGGCGTTAGTTTTAGGAATAACGGCGAGCGGGGCGGCGGCGCGGGCTTCGGCGACCAACGCGTCGTAATCGAGCTTAACCGTTTTCGCGGCGACGGTTGCGAACTTATCGCGGAGGTCTTGCGGCAAGTCGGCGACGAGGGAACCGTCGATTCGTTCGAGCGGAGCGTCGAGCGAAATCAAGCGACCGCCGTTAGTTACGAACGTCGCCAAGAGTTCGAGCGTCTCCGCGTTGAGGTTTTCAAGATTCGGCGGCAAGACGACCGTTTCATACGGAGCGAAACCGACGCAAAACGTTTTGCCGTCGACCTTTCCGACGCGTTGGATAATGTCTTCGGAGCCGAGGTCGTAATCGACTTGCGACGCTTCGAGACGGTTCAGCAGGTTGGCAAAGTCGTTCCCGATTTTGCCGAGTTTCCCGTTTTCGGCGCCCGCGTCGCGTTGGTAGAACCAAGCGGTCGTCGTCGGTTCGAGAAGGAGGAAACGTTCGCTCGTAAGGTCGCCGCGCGAAAGGAGATACGACAGGCGTTTCCAATACGTCGCCATCTTGCCGTATTGCTCGAACCAGTCGGAGTGATAGGAGAAGGTCTGCGGGTGGTCGTGCTTGCGAGCGCCGCGAATCGAGACGTACGACAAGTGTTCGTCGGTCATGTTGACGCCGACCGCGTACGACCAGTCGCCGAGACGTTTCATATCCTCGAAACGCAAGTCGTACCCGCCCGCGCCGTAATTCTCGCTGAGCGTTCGACTTCGGCCCGCTTGACGCGCCGCGGAAATCAGCTCGCGACCGGAGCGGACGTTGCCGAATTGGGCGTTCGTTCCGCGGCTGTACGTGTTCATCAGGAGGTCGATCGTCGGACGTTGGCGCCAAAACGCGGTCGCCATATTGTCCGGGCAGTGGCTCGCGCCCGGCCAACCGTGTTCCCAGTCGTGCCCGGTGTATTCGAGATCGTATTTCTCGCAGTAGGCGGCTAAAGGCTTGTGCCAGCGGTCGATAAAGACTTCGAGCGCGGTGCGGTAATAGTCGTAACGCACTTTTTTCCAGTCGCCGACCGGGCGTTCGAGCGAATCCAGCCGCGACACGAGGTCGTATCCGCGACGCTTTTTGAATTCCTCGGGCAAGTCCGGCGTCCACGAAAGTCCGCCCGCGGGCGTGATTTGCGGCTCGTCGGTGAAGACGCCGGGGACGCGCTTGCCGAATTCGTCGCCGAAACGTTTGCGGTAAGCCTCGTGCGTAACGCCGATAAACGCGTCGACGACGCCGGGGCGCATCAGGTCGACGTAAGTCTTACCGCCGTACCACTGCGACGCTCCGGCGAGGCGTTGCCGGGCGACGACCCAACGCACGGCGTCGGCGGCGAGGGCGGGAATCGGTTTCCCGGCGTTTTTCGCGTCGAGGATTTCGGCGGTGCGGTCGCGAGCGGACCCGTCGCTAAGTTCTTCAAGAACGTAAATTACGTTGTCGCCCGCCGTCCACTTGCCGTTTTTGTCGACGAGCGAGTCGAGCGCCTGCGTGTCGAGCCCGACGCCGCGCGACTCCGGCATAAAATCGGGAACGAAACCGCCCGCAAATCCCGACGGATAAGAGTTTTCGTCGTAAATCCAAACGTTCATATCGAGCTTTTTCGCTTCGTCGAGCGCGGCGCCCCAAAGCGCGAACCAATCGTCGGAGAGATACGGCGTCGCAAGGCCCGGGCGCGGGTGAACGAACACTTGCTCGACGTCTTGCGACGCGAGATCGCGCATCGTTTGCCTAACTTGTTCCTCGGTAAGGAGATCGTTCCAAGTCCAAAGGGGGCCGGTCGCGAAATTTTTTCCCGGTTCGGCGAAGTTGGCGCGGATTTCGGCGAGCGGCGTCGCTTCGATTCCGTTTTGTTTCGAGTCGGTCGGGAGATAATTCGGATCGTATTCGATTTTCGCAAACTTCGGCGGCGCGACGCTTTGCGCGAAAGTCGGCGACGCGAAAAACGTCGGCGCGCAAAGAGCGGTCGAGAGGACGAGCGTTTGCAGGAGCGAACGTTGCGAACGGGCGCGTTTCATAGTGTAAACTCCGGGTTAAAGTTAAAGACGCGGCGACCGTTGGAAGTCGCGACGTTGAAGGTTTTACGTTGCTTTTTTAGGCGCCGCGCTCGGCGAAACCGGTATTGCGGTCGAACGGTTCGGATTTGCCGTTGGAGCGTTCGGCGCCGTTGGGAAACGGTCTCGCAGCCGCGACGATATTCAGTATACCGCTTTTGAGAGCGATTTTCAAGGAAAAAACGAGAAATTTTTCGCGATTTGTTCGGCGTTTTTACCGTCGGCGGCGAAACGTTTGCGGCGGGGGAGAAAACGGCGTTTCGACGTCGCGATTAGGACGGGCGTCGGAAACGATAAAGCAAGAGAGACGGAAAGATAGAACGCTCCGAATTGGTTTCAGCTTTGACGCGACGTCGCGTCGACGGCGCCGCGTCAAAATTGGAGGCGAGGCGAGAATTATTCCCCGTTGCAGAGGGCGACGAAACCGAGGTCGAGCAGTTCCGCGCCGGTCGCTAACTCGTTGATTTTCAAGGTTTCTTCGTAATATTCCAAGCCGTGAATCAAGACCGGAATTTCTCGACCCAAACGCGCTTTCAGGACGCCGTCGCGATGTAAGCGTTGGACGACTTGAACGAGAATATCGTTGAACGCTCCTTCCAACGGCTCGCAGGCCTCCCAATCTTCCTCGTCGATTCCTTGCGACGCAACCCATTGTCGAATAAGCTCTTCCGCTTCCGCGTCGCCGCCGTATTCGCAAAACGCGTCTTCGTCTTGGAGGAACCAAGCGTAATTCCAGCGAGCGTCGTTCGCGTCGCCGTCCGCTTCCTCCAACGCGATTTCGTATTGGCGCTCCGTGTTGTAACCGATCGTAAGGCGCGGCTTGCACGGGTCGTCTTCGTCTTGCCAAGAGTAGAACGACGCGACGTAAATATCGCTCTCGTTCCAACCGCTAATCGCGGCGACCGCTTTTTGATAAATTTGCTCTTCGATTTTGAGCGCGAGCGTTTCCGTGTTCATCGTATAACTCCTTGAATAAGACGCGTTGAAGATTTAGGGCGACGCGGCGTCGGCGTCCGGTAGGCTTGACGCTAACTATTGTAAATTTAGCGACGTTGGGCGTCAAGATTTTTGGGCGATTTTTGGGCGATTTT
>JAFTUJ010000464.1 GCA_017466305.1 Thermoguttaceae bacterium | reverse complement strand
GTGCGCGTTAGTTTTTTTTGCGTTTTCAGCTTACTTTGCGCCGTTTTTCTTTTAGACGCGTTTTGCTTGCCTTGCGCCATTTTTCTTTTCGACGCGTTTTGCTTGTCTTGCGCCGTTTGTCTAATCGGACGCGTCGTCGGTATAATCGTTGAGAACGCGGCGAGAAACTGGAAAAATTTGAGCGCGCGGCGTTGAAAAGAACGCGTTCGACGTTATAATTATAAGGGAAACGCGGCGACGTTGAGTTGGCGAGTCGCGTTGGGTTGGCGTTTCGTTGGGAAAAAGAAAAAAAGAGGAGCCGAACGGACGGTCGCGGAGAGAGCGTCGCAAGGCGTTCTTTCGAGGAAAGTCCGGACTCCGCAGGATACGATGGCGGGTAACGCCCGCCGATCGCAAGATCAGGGAATAGCGCAACAGAAAGCAAACCGCCTGCGACGGTTTCGACCGTCGTCGGTAAGGGTGAAACGGCGAGGTAAGAGCTCACCGGCGGCCCGGGCAACCGGCCGGCCAGGCAAGCCCCATCGGGAGCAAGGTTAAACAGCGCCGCGTTCGACTTTCGGGTCGGGCGGGGGGCGATCCGTCCTCAAGGCGCGGGTAAACCGCGAAGAACGGTTCGGCGACGAATCCGTCAAGATAAATGACCGTCCCTCTTTCGGGAGGACAGAATCCGGCTTATGTTCGACTCCTCTTTTTTTCTTTTTCGACGGAACGGCGGCGTTCCGTAAAAAACGATCGTCGGAGTTTTTTCGTCGGTTGGGGGCGCGACGTTGGGAAATTTCGCGTTTATTGCGATTTATTTCTTGAAACGAACGAGATTTCGCGGTATAATAGAGAACGCCTTGGGGTCGCGGCGGCGATTATCGCGTCGTTTGCGGCGGTTTTGATCCTTCAACGAAACGAATGAAAACGATGGCAAGCGCGTTCTTGACGAACGATCGACGCTCTTTTCCGCGGCGTTTTTCGGCGGCGTTCGTCCGTCTTTGCGTCGGCGCGACGGTCGCCTCTTGGGGGGCGAGCGGCTGCGAGGTTTCGGCGCAAGGCGTTGGTTTAGCGACGTCCGACGGCGTTTCGGCGGCTTATGAGAGTCGCGCGCTCTTTGTTCCGACGCTCGATTTGGAATCGCCGACCGTTTTTTCGTCCGTCGACGCGGCGCGACGCAACCGACCTCCGCAACCGTCGAAACGTTCCGAGGAACTCCTTTATCCGGAAGGGTTTTTGGAGCTTTCCGCGCCGACGCCCGAACCGGTCGTCGAGCTTCCGGTCGAGGAAACGAAAGACGTCGTCGAAGAGCCGACGCGGAAAGAGCCGCCGAAAGAAGAGGAGCCGCCTCGTCGACTCGACCCGTTTGCCGAAACGACGCCGCTCGCGCCTCCGCCCGATCCGGAGCCGCCGAAGAAAGAGGCCGGCGATCAAATTCTCTTTTTCGCGCTTTCCTTTGCGCTCGCGGCGCTCGGCGGTTTTATTTACGTCGATTACCGATATCGCGATCGGCTGAAAACCGATTTGGCGCGTAACGCTCGTTTGCGCTAGCCGAACGACGTCGCCGCCGATTTTGACGACGTGTTGAACGCCGTCGACGGTGAGCGTTTCGACTTCGCGTTCGACGATCTCGCTTTTCTCTCGAACTCGAAGGCTCCGTTGGAGGAAGAGGAAACGTTCGAGCCGATTTGCGAACCGGCGCCGCCGACAAACGGGCCCGGTTTGAGCGAAGAAAATTTCGATTTTGCGCCGTCTTCCGCGACGAATCCGAAACCGACCTTAAGCGAACCGGAAGAGGATTTTATCGTCGGCGCGAATTAACCGCTTTGGGGGGAGGCGTTAAAAACGTTAAAGTTGGCGTCGCTCCCGAGAAGTAAAGAGAAAAAACGGCGGGACGACGCGGTAAATCGCGCAAATTGGCCCGGCAAAATCGTTAAAATCGCTAAAATTGACAAAAAGATTAAAATCGGAGCGGTAAAACGCTGATATTGGCAAAAACGTTAGAATAGCTAAAACGCTAAAATAGGCGTCGTCGTTTCTATTGGCAAACGACCGACGTCGGCAAAACCGGCGCGACCGTTAAAGTTTAACGTTGCGTCGGCTTTTTTTGTTATTAACGTCGTTAACGTCGACGATTGGAAACGATTCCCAACCGATGAAAATTCGAAGTAAAACGTTGGTGCGAGCGGCGGGGTCTTTAGTTTCGCTCGGCGTTCACTCGCTAATGCCGACGCTCGACTACCGCGTCGCTTATTATAGTCCGATAATCGACCCGGCGTACGAGAACGACGGAAAGCGGCGGATATATATTTTTTGGCACGAGTATATCCAGTTTTTCATTTATCTGCGGAAACGTTGCCGTTTGGCGATGCTCGCGAGCAAACACGCGGACGCCGACGTGTTGGAGCAGGTCGCGAATTTGCTTGGTTTCGACTGCGTTCGCGGTTCGACGAATCGCGGCGGCGTCCAAGCGCTTCGCGAGATGATGCGCAAGGAGCGGAGCGAAAAGCGACACTTGACGATCACTCCGGACGGTCCGCGGGGCCCGCGTCGCGTCTTGGCGCCGGGTTGCGTTTACCTTGCGTCGAAACTGCAAATTCCGATCGTCGCGATGGGCGTCGGGTACGACCGACCGTTCCGCTTCAAGAGTTGGGACCGTTTCGCGATTCCGCGTCCCGGTTCGCGAGCGCGTTGCATTCCGAGCGGCGATATTTGGGTTCCGCCGGATCTCGACCGCGACGGCGTCGAGCATTATCGGCGGCGAATCGAGGCGATTTTGAACGGTTTGACCGACGAAGCGGAGGCTTGGGCCGAGTCCGGCGCGCCTTACGTCGGCGAATCGAGCGTTTTGCCGGGCCCGAAACATTCGCTTCTTTACTTCTCGAAGCCGAAACAGGCGGAAATCGACGACGTTTGAGTGAAAATGGTGAAAATTTAACGATTTTGCCGTCGATTTAACCGTTGCGGATTGCGGTTGACGTTAACTTGAACGTCGCGATTGACGGCGATTGGAACAAAAAACAACGAACGGCGCCGGTTTTGCGTCGCGTTGCGGAAATTTGACCGACGAACGATAAGGAGAGACGAGATGAAGTTGGGGCGAACGGCGATTCTTTGGGCGGCGCTAACTTTGGGCGGCGTCGCTCCGACGACCGAAAGCGCGGTCGTCGCCCAACAGAGCGCGAGCGTCGACGCTTGGCGAGCGGAGTACGAAGGGCGAATCGAACGAACGTTGGCGGCGCGAAGGGAACAGAAGCCTAACTTTGCGAAGGACGTTCAAACGACGAAACCCGATTTTATCGTTTATATCCCTAAAGTCGAGCCGGAAAAGTTAGGCGACTGTTATAACGACCACTTTCAAGTCTTCGACGGGCCCGGCGACGCTCTTTTCGCGTTGACCTGCCAAGCGACGTGCGAAGGCGCGCTCGACCAACACGTAACGCTTTTCAAAAGCGTCGACGGCGGGAAAACTTGGTCGGCGCCGAAGGTGTTGGCCGGGCCGAAAACGTTCGATTCCGACGTCCCGATCGCGAGTTGGGGGTTCCCGATGGTCTCGAAGTCGGGCCGAATTTACGTTATTTATAATCAATACCAACCGGGTAAGGTTTCGACGAACCGCCAACACACCGGTTTAATGGTCGGAATTTTCAGCGACGACGGCGGCGAAACTTGGTCGGAACCGCAAACGATCGAGCAACCGCGAACGACGAACGACCCGACCGACGCGTCGATTCCCCCCGAATGGGTGGTTTGGCAAAAGCCGCTTCGGCTCGGCGAGGGCGGAAAATACCTCGTCGGCTGCACTCGGTACGCCGCGCCGGAGTTTCATTCGAAATTCAAAACGGCGACGGAATTCATCCGGTTCGAGAATATCGACGACGATCCGGAGCCGAAAGATTTGGTCGTCCGTTGGTTCGCGACGAACGACGACGTCCTCCGCGTCGGGGCGCACTGCGAAGAACCGTCGATCGTTAAGTTGCCGGACGGTCGGCTTTTCGCGCTTTTGCGAACCGGCGTCGGGCGGCCCTATTGGACGGTTAGCGAAGACGACGGCGAAACCTGGGCGGCGCCGGAACCGCTCCTCGACCGCGACGGCGGGAAGCCGTTCGAACACCCGTTGTCGCCCTGTCCGATTTACGACTGGAAGGGGAACGAGGCGGCTAGCGGTTACTATTACGCGTTTTTGCACAATAAGTTTAATTTCGACGATAAAAATCCTTGGCAAAACCGAGGGCCGCTTTACCTCGTCGCCGGGACGTATCAAGCGGGCGCGCGGCAGCCGATTTGGTTCGCGGAGCCGAAACTTTTCGCCGACCGACCGAGCGGGCAGTCGTTTTACACGAGTTCGACGCAAGTCGACGGGCGCGCGGTTCTTTGGTATCCGGATCAAAAATTCTACTTGCTTGGGCGATTTATCGACGAAAGTTGGTTCGACGGCGTTCCGGCGTTGAATTTGGGCGAGTCGACGAACGAGTAAGGCGCGTCTAATTTGTCGGCGAACGGACGAGCGGCGAAAAAAGCGAACGGCGGCGCGACGGAACGGCGGCTTTTCGACGTCGGTTGGGAAAAGTTGCGGCGGCGGATTGGCGCGTTTAAAGCGGTCGCGCTGATTTTAGCGGTCGCAACGTTTGTTTTCATCGTTCGATGGGGGCGAAAAAGAGACGACGGTGATAAAAGGTAACGATTTTGCGACTTGCGCGGCGCGTTGTTTTGGAATTTTGCGCAAACTGGGCGAACGGCGGCGTTTGCGCGTTTTGAGAAAATAGGCGGTTTAGGCAATGAAAATCTTTTGCGCGGTTTC
>JAFTUJ010000463.1 GCA_017466305.1 Thermoguttaceae bacterium | reverse complement strand
TATATATTAATAATGCCTAAAGACCGCGCGCTCCTTTTCGCCGTCGTCGGAGGAATCGGCTCCGGCAAAAGTTTCGCGACCGCGGCGCTCCGAGCGTTCGGCTTCCCCTGTTTCGACGCGGACGCCGAAGCCCGCCGCCTTTTCGACGACCCGGCGATTCTCGACGTCCTCCGCGACCGTTGGGGCGCTTCGGTCGTCGCGCCGGACGGAACCGTCGACCGCCGTCGTTTGGCCGAAATCGTTTTCGCGCCGACCGACGAAGCGCGAGTCGAGCTCGACTTTTTGAACCGAACGACGCGCCCGCCCTTGTTCGCCCGCTTTCGTCGTTGGCTCGACGCCGTTCGCGCCTCCGACGCCGAGTTCGCCGTTCTCGACGCGCCGCTTCTCTTCGAAGTCGGTTGGGAAAGCGCCGTCGATTTCGTTATTTTCGTCGAAGCGTCCCGAGCGACTCGCGTCCGTCGCGTCGCCGAACGCGGTTGGTCGCCGGAAGAACTCGACCGTCGGGAAGCGAACCAACTTCCGCTCGACGTTAAACGGGCCCGCGCCGATTTCGTTCTCGTCAACGACGACGCGCCCAACGTCGAAATAACCGAAAAAAACCAAAAGGCCGAAAAAACCGACCAAAACGGTCAAAACGCCCCAAACGTCGATTTCAACGGTCAAAACGCCGGCCCAAACGCCCCAGACGCCGATTTTAACGGTCAAAACGCCGAAAAAAACGGCAAGATCGACAAAAACGGCAAAACCAATAAAAACGAACGCGCCGCCGCTCCCGTCGCGCCGTTTCCTCCAACCGACGCGACGGCGCAAATCGCCCGAATCGTCGAGGAAGCGCGACGCCGCCGCGACGCTCGGCTTTAAACCGGCCTCCTTTTCCCCCAATCCCGCCTATTTTAACATTAACGTTTGTTTCGCGACGACGGCCCCGCGCCGAACCCGCCCGTTTATCCCGCCTTAACCGCCTTTTTAACCTATTTTACCAATAATGAACAGCAACGACGACTTCTCTTCTCGCCCCCGCCCCCGCAAAACGGTCGACGAATTCCTCGACGAAATGGACGCTTGGGACAAAATCGCCGCCGGCATCGACGACGCCGCCTCTTTCGACTTCGACTCCAACGCCGAATTCCCTTGGAGCGGTCGCGCGAAAAAAACGAACGAAACTCTCGACGACGCGTCGCTTTCCTCCGCCCCGCCGCAAAAAACGAGTCGGCCCGGCGCCTATCTCGTCGATTACGACGACGCCGACAAAATCGACGAAGATTACGAAACCCGCGTTAAACGCCGAGAAAGAAGCGTTTGGAATCGCGACGGAGCCCAACGCGGCGACCGCCGTTTCGGAGCCGACTCCGGTTCCGCTTCCGGCTCCGGCGCCGACGGCGCGCGCCCAAACGACGATTATCGCGACGGTTATTACCGCGACCGCGACCGTTATCGCGCCCCGGCCGACAACGGCGACGAACGCGACGGCGAACGCCCCCGTTATTATCGCCAAGACGAACGCGCCCCCCGCGACGGCGGCGAACGTTTCGATCGACGCGACGGACGCCGACCGCGCCAAGATTATCGCAACAATTATCGTCGCGACCATTATCGCGAAAACGGTTATCGCAACGAAAACCGAGACGAGCGAGCGAACGTCGGTTATCGCGACGGAAATGCGCAAGATCGTTACTCGAACGACGGACGCCGCCCTTATTATCGCGACGGAAATCGTCAAAACGGAAATTTCCGCGACGGCGGTTACCGCGAAAACGGTTATCGTGACGGAAATTACCAAAACGACGGGCGCCGTCGTCCGCCGCGACGCGACTTCCGGAACCCGAACGGCGATTATCGCCAAGATTACCGCCCTAATTATCGCGACGATTATCGACGTTTCGACGACGCCGGGCCCGATTCGGATTACTATTCGTCGCGCGGCCCCCGCCGTCGACGCGACTATTACGAGAACCTCGAACCGACCGTCGGCGCGCTCGGGAAACGGGGCGAACCCCTTTCGTTGGCCGAAGAGCTGGCGGCGCGACGCGGCAAACCGCGTTACGGAAGCGGTTCCGCCTCCAACGTCGACGAAACGTCGAACGCCGACCTCGCCCAAAACGACGAATTCGAAAACGCGACCGAAGAAGAACGGCAAGAAATCGTCGAACTCGAACAAATGGACGCCCGCGAACTCGTCGCCGAAGCGCGCCGCCAAAATTTGGAGACGATCGACGGAGAACGCCGTCGCGACCTCGTCGTTCGCGTCCTTCGCGCTCGCCTCCAAAAGAACGGCTTGATGTACGGCGAAGGAACGCTCGAAATCCTCCCGGACGAGTTCGGTTTCCTTCGGAGCGCCAACTCGCGTTACCTCTCTTGCCCGGACGACATTTACATTTCGCCGAGCCAAATTCGCCGGTTCGGTTTGCGCGACGGTTTGTCGATTTTCGGTCAAATCCGCCCGCCGAAGGAGCGCGAACGTTACTTCGCCCTGTTGCGCGTCGAAACGATCAACGACGAAGACCCGAACGCGCTCGCGTCGAAACCGCATTTCGACGAACTGACGCCCGCCCTGCCGACCCAACGCGTCGCCGCCGACGCGCCCGACGCCGACCTCGACTTGCGCCTCTTCGACCTCGTCGCGCCCCTCGGATTCGGAAGCCGCGGCCTCCTCGTCAGTCCGTCGCGCGCCGGAAAAACGACCTTTATTCAAAAAGCGGCGGAAGCGGTTCTCGCCGACAACCCGGACGCGTTCGTCTTCGTCGTTTTGATCGACGAACGCCCGGAAGAGCTGATCGATATGGAGCGGCGCCTCCGCGGGCCGCGTTGCGAAGTCGTCGGCGCGACCTTCGACGAAACGGCGGCGCGGCACGTTCAAGTCGCTGAAATCGCGTTGGACAAGGCCACGCGAATGGTCGAATACGGGCGCGAC
>JAFTUJ010000462.1 GCA_017466305.1 Thermoguttaceae bacterium | reverse complement strand
CGCGCGGTCGAACGTCGTCCTCGTCCCCAAGCCGCCGCCGGACGGCGAAAGCGAGCCGAGCGTTTCGACGCTTCCGTCGCTCCCGACGACGACGGCGATTCCGACGAGCCCGAGCGCCCAAACCGCCGCGAGAATCGGAGTTAACGTCGAGCGGCGCAGTCGACGGCAAAAGATCGCCGCCGCCTTCCGAACGCCGAGTCGACGCGCCGGGAACCGCCGTTCGAGAAGCGCGAACGACCAAAACGTCCAAATCGCCGCGATTCCCGCCCCGACCGACCAACGAACGACGCCGGGCGACGCGTCCCAACCGCAACGCTCGCTCAAAACCGCCGCGAAAAGAAAAACGTCGTTCGTCGTCGCCGCGCCGGTCAAGTCGAGCGGCCAAGCGATCGGCGCGACCGTCAAAAACGGAAAAACCGCCGCCAACGTTAGCCCAAGAACCGCGCCCGGGATCACCGCCGCGTCGGGAATGATATAATCGTCAAAGTCGACCAGCGTCATGCAAAGCGCCAACCAATAAAGAACCGTCTCCGCGCCCCAAAAGACGAGCGCGCGCCCCGCCTCCGCATCGGAAGCGACGCCGTCGGTCAAAACGCCAAACCGCCAAGTCAAGAGCGTCGCGAAAAGCGCCTCGACAATCGTCGGACGCAACCAAAAGAGTCGGCCCTCCCAACCGGGAATCGTCGCGAAATCGAACGCCGTCGCGCCGCCGCCCGACTTTGCGCCTCGTTTCCGCGTCGTTTTTTCATTTTTCGCAACGTTTTCCGCTTTTCCGAGACGCAAACGCGCCGTTTCGAGCCAACCGACGACCGGAATCCGCGCCGTCCAACGCCGTTTCGGGCCGACGACGCCCTCAGGAAAGCGCCGCCAAGGGGAACGATAACGCGGCGTCCAACCGAAACGGTCGACAAAATAGTTCGCCGCCGCCGCTAAAATCGTTCCGAACAGAAAAACGACGACCGCCTGCGCCGCGCCGGGCGTTCCGGAAATCCAATTCAACACTGCCGCTCTCCTCGCCCGCGACGCAAACGCCGCTTTAATCAGACAAAAAATCTTTGGCGCGCTCAAAATCAAACGCCGCGCCGACTTTCAACTTTAGAAGTCAAAATCAAACCGCCTCGACGCAAAAGAGCGCGACGTTTCCGCCGCCGCGCTCTTCAAAATACGTCGACTTTACCGGTTAAACCGCTCAATCGACAAAAGTCAGGGTCGCCATAATCGAGTTATGGTCGCTCGCCGGGCGTTCTTTGCCGGTTTTCGGGTCTTTGTGCAGGTCCGGATTGATTTCGAACTTTTCGACGACGCACTTGCCGTTAACGAAAATGAAGTCGATGATCGCCGCTTTTTCGACCGGAATCTTGTTGAAGTTGTTGAAGGTGCGCGGTTGGGCGATATCGCGAACTTTCGCGACTTTGTTGGAGTCTTTGAGGCCCGGGATATTGTCGACGCCGGTCGTCATGACGCGGTACGCTTCCGATTGATCGGTAACGTTGAAGTCGCCGCTGACGAAGAACGGGCCGTCGGCGCCGATGATTTCGTCGAGCTTGCGCAAAATCAACTTCGAGCTTTCCTTGCGGGCGATCGTCCCGACGTGATCGAAGTGCGTGTTCGCGTACGCAAATTCTTTGCCGGTCTTTTTGCAACGGAATTTGCCCCAAGTAACGGTGCGGTTGCACTCGGCGTCCCAACCTTTGACGCCCGGTTTGTCCGGGGTTTGGCTGAGCCAGAAGGTGCCGGAATCGAGAAGTTCGAGCGCGTCTTTCTTGTAAAAGATCGCCATAAACTCGCCCTTGCGCTTGCCGTCGTCGCGCCCGACGCCGATCGACGCGTACTCGGTCAGCGCCGCGTTCAAATAATCCATTTGTCCCGGGAGCGCTTCTTGAACGCCGAGAAGATGCGGATCGTCCCCCTTCACGACGTCGACCAGCGTTTCCTTGCGGAGGTCCCAGCGGTTTTCGCCGTCGCCGTTATTCGCGAGGCGGATATTAAACGACATGACGCGCAGGCCGTCGACCGGCTCGTCGGCGCGAAGGTTCGTCGAAGAAAAAACGGAGGCGACGGCCAACAACGCCGCGCAAACGCTAGTCCAAGAGGTCAAACGCATCGTAAAATTCCTTTCGTTTTACCTATTTTATTATCGACGTCGACGCAACGGGAGCGCCGACGCGCTAAAAATCTTCAATTCGTTAAACTCCGCCGTTCAGTCGACGAAGCGCAACGTCGCGACGATCGAGTTATGATCGCTCGCCGGACGTTTTTTGCGGGTTTTCGGGTCGCGATGCAGGTCGGGATTGATTTCGAACTTCAAGACGTCGCATTTGCTATTCACGAACACGAAGTCGATAATCTTCCCCTTTTCCACCGGAATGCGGCAATAATTATTGAAAGTGCGCGGTTGCGCGATTTTGCAAGTTTTCGCGATTTTTCCGGCGTCGTAAAGCCCCGAGGTCGTCAAAAGGCGGTACGGCTCGGAGTTTTCGTCGCAGTTGAAATCGCCGGTAACAAAAAAGGGCGCTTTGTCGCCGACCATTTCGCCGAATTTGCTCAAAATCATTTTCGCGCTTTCGAGTCGAGCGACTTTGCCGGCGTTGTCGAGGTGCGTGTTCGCATAAACGAACTCTTTTTTCGTTTTCAGCGAGCGGAATTTTCCCCAAGTCAAAATCCGCGTATAAGAGGCGTCCCAACCTCTTCCCGGCTTCTCCGGCGTCGGACTCAGCCAAAACGTTCCGGAGTCGAGGAGTTCGAACTTATCCTTTTTATAAAAGATCGCGGTAAACTCGCCCTTGCGTTTGCCGTCGGTTCGCCCGACGCCGAACGACGCGTACTCGGTCAACGTTTCGTTCAAATAATCCATCTGCCGAGGGAGAGCCTCTTGAACGCCGAGCAAATCCGGATCGCTCTCCTTAATCACGTCGACGAGCGTTTCCTTGCGCCGATCCCAATTAGTTTCGTCGTCTTTATTGTTCGCGACGTGAATATTGAACGACATTACGCGCACGCCGTTCGTCGCTCTCGCGGCCCAAGCGTTCGTCGCGGAAAAAACGAGCGCGACCGCCGACGCCGCGACGCAAACGCGCGCCCAAAAGCCTCTTATTTTCACCGTTTTACCCAACCTTTTTAAATCGTCGAAACGCCGACGGCGCCCGACGTTCGAAAGCGCCGATTCGTCTTTCGAACGTTTTCTCAAACAACGGAAACGCCGACGGCGAAGTCGGCGCCT
>JAFTUJ010000461.1 GCA_017466305.1 Thermoguttaceae bacterium | reverse complement strand
GACTTGGCGATTTGGACCGCCGTCGTTTTCCTCGGCTTGGTCGCGGTTCTCGGACGCTTCGCTTTCGGCCCGATCGCGAAGGCGCTCGACGAACGCGAACGAACCGAAATCGAACGTCGCGCCGCGCTCGAAAAGGCGAACGCCGACGCTCGCGCTCTCCTCGACGAGTACCGCGGCAAACTCGACGAGTCCGCCGCAGAAGCGCGTCGCGTCGTCGCCGAAGCCCGAGCCGACGCCGAGAAAATGGCGCGCGAAATCGTCGCCGAAGCGAAAGAAGCGGCTGAAAAGGAACGCGAACGAGCGTTGAAAGACGTCGAAATCGCGACCGACGGCGCGCTCCAAACGCTCGCCGCCAAGAGCGCCGAACTCGCGACGAACCTCGCCGGGAAAATTTTGAAGGAGACGATCGACCCGACGCGCGGCGAACGCTTGCTCGGGGAAGCCGTCGACGAACTCGCTCGCAAGTAGAGCGCGGACGAGCGTTCGCGGCGCGGCCCTCGAAGTCGGGCGCGAACGAAGAATAACGAGCGGAAAAGGACGACGCGTCGCCGAGTTGAACGAGACGCGTCGTTAAAAAAGACGAATAATGAAACAGAAATTAGAGCAAGAGGCGCGACATGCGACCGGGTTTGCCGCCGACGCGTCGCGAGAGAAACTCGCCGACGTTTACGCCGTCGCGGCGTTCGGCGCTTGCGAAGCGCAAGGCGTCGCGACCGCCGAGTTTCTCGCCGAGTTCGACGCGTTCGTCGAAGGCGCCTGCGACGCGTTCCCAAAGTTTGAGGAAATCCTCGCGTCCCCGATGGTCGCGGTCGACGAAAAAATCCGAATCGTCGACGCCGTTTGCCGCGACGCGACGCCGATTTTCAAAAACTTCCTCAAAACGCTCGCCAAACGCGGGCGGGCCGAGCTTCTGCGCGACGTTCGGCGACGCTGTCGACAAATCGACGCGGAGCGCAAAGGACGCGTCGCCGTTCGGGTAACGACGGCGGCTCCCCTTTCCGAGGAAGCTAAAACGAGCCTCGCGGCCAAGTTGCGAAAACTCGTCGGCGGAGAGCCGGAGATTTTCGCCGTCGTCGATCCGGAGCTGATCGGCGGCGTTATCGTTCGCGTCGGGGACAAAGTCTACGACGCTTCCATCGCAACTCAACTGAACAACGCGCGCCAAGAAACGATTCACAGGAGCGTCCATGAAATTCAAAGCCGACGAGATAGCTTCCGTCATTCAGAAGGAAATTGAACGGTTCGAGACCCAAATCGACGTCCGCGAAGTCGGGCGCGTGATCGAGGTCGGCGACGGCATCGCGCAAGTTTACGGGCTTTCCGGCGTCGCGTCCGTCGAAATGATCGAGTTCCCGAACGGCGTCAAGGGCTTGGCGTTAAACCTTGAAGAGAACAGCGTGGGCGTCATCATTTTGGGCGACTACCTGAAAATTCGCGAAGGGGACGAAGTGCGCGGAACCGGCAAGCTCCTGCAAACGCCGGTCGGCGAAGCGGTTCTCGGGCGCGTTCTCGACCCGTTGGGGAATCCGCTCGACGGGCGCGGGCCGGTCGTTACGAACGAATATCGGTTCGTCGAGAGCGACGCGCCGGGCGTCGCCGACCGTCAGCCGGTTACCGAGGCGCTCCAAACCGGGATCAAAGCGATCGACGCGATGACGCCGATCGGCCGCGGCCAACGCGAATTGATCATCGGCGACCGCAAAACCGGCAAAACGCAAATCGCCGTCGATACGATCATTAATCAAAAGGGGAAGGGCGTCAAGTGTTTTTACGTCGCCGTCGGGCAAAAGGACTCGACCGTCGCCGGGATTATCGAGACGCTGCGCCGATACGACGCGATGGAGTACACGACCGTTATCGTCGCGGGTGCGAGTTCGCCGGCGCCGCTGCAATACATCGCGCCTTACGCCGGAACCGCGATGGCGGAATATTTTACGTACAAAGGCGAACACGCGCTGATCGTTTACGACGACTTGTCGAAACAAGCGGTCGCGTATCGGCAACTGTCGCTCTTGATGCGTCGCCCGCCGGGGCGCGAAGCCTATCCGGGGGACGTTTTTTACTGTCATAGCCGTTTGCTCGAGCGGAGCGCGAAGCTTTCGGACGACTTGGGCGGCGGATCGTTGACGTCGCTCCCGATCGTTGAAACGCAGGAAGGCGAAGTTTCGGCGTACATTCCGACGAACGTTATTTCGATCACCGACGGTCAAATTTACTTGCAGCCGGACTACTTCTTCCGCGGGCAACGACCGGCGATGAACGTCGGGATTTCCGTTTCTCGCGTCGGCGGCGCGGCGCAAATTCCGGCGATGAAACAGGTCGCGGGCGGGCTTCGGCTCGACTTGGCGGCGTTCCGCGAGTTGGAGGCGTTCGCGCAACTCGGTTCCGACCTCGACGCCGCGACGCAAGCGCGTCTCGACCGCGGGTACCGGATGAACCGCCTTTTGATTCAAGGCGTTTGCCAACCGCTCGACGAAATCGACCAAATTTTCGTCATTTACGCCGGAACGAAGGGCTTCCTCGACGACGTCGCGGTCGACGACGTGCCGCGTTGGGAGCGCGAATTCCTTCCTTGGATGCGCGCGAATAAAGGCGAACTTTGGGCGCGCTTGAAGGCGTTGAAGCAGAAACTCGGGCCCGACGAAACCGCCGCGATCGAAGCGACGTTGACCGAGTTTAACGACGTTTTCCGCCAAAAATACGCGAGTCGTTCCGCGTCGTAACGGACGGAGCGGCAAGCCCGAACGCCGTCGCGTCGCCGAGGCTCGAGCAAGAAGGCGGCGCGGCGGAGCGTTCGGTTTTTCCCGAAATTTTTACCGATTTTGCCGACGTTAACGCGTTTTCCGTTAGTCTCTTTGACGAGCGACGGCGGGAAGGCGGCGCGTCGACCGTCGAATTTTACGAACCTCGAATCCAATGGCAAAAGCAAGAGCGCTCGACAAACGCAGAAAATCGATCAAAAGTATTCGCAAAATCACGCGGACGATGGAGTTGGTCGCGACCGCTCAATTCCGTCGAGCGATGGAGCGCGCGACCGCCGCCGAAGCGTATTCGGCGCGAATCGTTCGGCTCGTCGGCGATTTAGCGCGGGCGGGCGGCGACGTGTCGCATCCGCTCCTCGACAAGCGCGAAGGAACGAAAAAAGCGGTTTTGCTGATTTTGACGGCAAATCGCGGGATGTGCGGCGGGTACAACGGCGGCGTCTTGCGGGCGGCGGTCGCGCGTTTTGAGGAGTTGAAGCGAACGTTCGAGGACGTCGAGCTTTACGTCGTC
>JAFTUJ010000460.1 GCA_017466305.1 Thermoguttaceae bacterium | reverse complement strand
ATGAACTGCTTGAAAATCGACGATCGCACCGTGTCGGTGAGCCCGCTGCCGTCGAAATCTCTCATCACGTTGCCGACCGCCGCTCTTCCGACGCCGTCGAGTTCGAGCCCTTTAAGGTAAGCGCGCGCTTGCGTCGGCGCCTTCACCATCATCTCGTTCCACTCCTGACGCAACAGCAGTTCGAGCGTTCGCGTTTTCTGCCCGAGCGTCGCTTGATAAACGGCGTTTTGCCCTTGCGCGACGTTAGCGAGCCAACCCTCCGACGCCGGTCGACAGACTTCGTCCATCGCCTCTTTAACGCAGCCTTTAAGCGTTTCGGAAAATTCGTCGCGTTCGTAAGTCGTTGTTTCTTCGGCGTTGAAGAACTTTTTCACGCGCCGCTTGACAAAATGGCAAACGTAGCGAAATTGCGTCGTATCGTCGTTCAACATTGTTTCAATACGTCGCATCAACGAGTCGGCCAACAGCCCCGTATTCTGTTCGTACACTTCGGCGATCATATTGGCGCCGAGCGTCGAGACGAGCGTCGGGTCGTTAAGTTCTTGTTCGACAATCTCTTTCGAACGTCGTTGGAATCGGTCGAGCGCGTCTTTAGCGGCGTCCAATTCGGCGCGCACCTGTTCGGCGTTTTTCTCGGCGCTCTCTTCGCGGAGCGCGAGCTTCCCTTCGAGATCGCTAAGCGCGGCGTTGACCGGAACGGAGCCGGAGTCGAGCAGGAGCGAGCGCGCCTTTTTCTCGACGACGGTCGATTCGCAGGCGTTCATCAGCGTTTCATAATCGCTCGCGCTCAACAGCTTCGCGACGTCGCTCAAAAGTTCGCGAATCGTCTCCGCGTCGTCGTCGAAATCGAGGTCCAAATAGGTTCCTAAAGTGTTGCGCGTCTTTTTCTTCCAAGCTTTTTCTTCGTCGCTTCCCGACTCGACGGCGCCGCGACTTTTCGCGCAATACGACAGGAGCGCGTTAAAAATGAAAATCTCGTCGTCCGCGACGCTGAACCCCGCCTCCTCCGCGTCGCTCGTCTTGAAATTCTTGTTGATTTCCGCCGCGTCGGCCGGGCGAATCTTCTCGCTCAAACAGTTTTTGGACATTCGAGCGTTGATCGCGACAAACAACTTGTGCAGCTGCTTCGTTTTCCGAATCTCCTGCAACGCGCGCAACTCTTGCCGTCCGATCTGTTTATCGCCTCGCAGCAAATACAAGATCGCGTCGGCGGCGATCATCGCGTCGGTCGCGACTTGCGTGTCCCAAGGCCCGGCGAAGAGGCCCGGACAGTCGACGATAACGCAACCGAGCCGCTCAAGATTCGGCGAATGCAAGTAACAGTCGACTTTGCCGACGAACGCCAACTTAATCTCGTCGGCGGTAAAGCTTTTCGGGTCGCCGTCCAACCAACGTTCCGCCCATTTCTCGGGAAAAACGACGTAAGAGCGCGCGTCGTCGATTGTAATTTCCTTGGTTTCGGCGCGTTCGCGAACGATTGTCGCGTCGGAGCAAAACTCAAGAATCAAGCTCGCGATATAAAGCAAGTCGAGCTTCCCGCTTTGGTCGGGATCGTAAACGGACGGACGCTTGTTATAAACCGCCCATTCCTTTTCGACGCAGTCGCGCATAAGCTGCAAGTCGCGCGGATTGTCGAAGCTAATTCCTTCAAAATCGCGGTCTTTCGCGTTGGCGAAGCGTTCGCGTTCGTCGTCCGGCAAGTTGCGTTCCAAGACGTCGTACATCGTCAAAATGAGTTCGGCGTCGGACTTCCACGTGACGACGGCGCGTTCCGGTTCGTTCGGGTCGGCGATATTGCGCGCCGAGATGCGACAAGCGCTCGTTTTGACGCCGGACCCCATCGGACTGATCGGGCGACCGTCGCAAATCGCGTTAAACGTCGTCGACTTCCCGCCTTGGAACTCGCCGACCAACACAATCTCGAAGGAGTTGGCGCGTAATTTTTCGGCGGCGCGAACGAAGCTTTTGCGCGTTTCCGCCGGAAGTTCGGGATAATCGGCGACGGCGTTAAAAAGTTCCGTCAACTTTTCGCGACGTTCGTTGTATTGCGCGGGCGTAATCGGCATATTTCTATTTCCTTTATTCACTTTATGTTAAGCGTCGCCGCGTTTTTTGTTTCGCGTTGGCGACGCCCGTTAAATTTTGTTGAACGGAGCGCGACGACGCCGTCTTAAGTCATTGGGCGACGCTTGCGCAACCGTTACGTTTACTAAACTTAGAATCGTTTCCTTTATATCTATTTACATCGCGTCGTCGCTTCCGACGCGTTTCGAGCGAACGCGGCGTCGGCGGCGACGTTTACATCAAGTCGCGTTCGTTTTCGACGGCGAACCGACCTTCGACGCTTTTGCGCGCGCCCCGCTCCGTCGAGCGTTTTTTGCTTCAACTTGTCGCCGTCGAGCGAATCAACGAGCGACGCCTTATCGCAAAGCAAGCGCGACAACGTCGTTAACCGTTGTTATTTCAACGTTAAAGACGCCGTTTCCCCTTCGAAACGCAAACGACGTCAAAAGAGCGAGGAGAAAAGCTCCGCGACGTTTTCGGCGATCCCCGAAACGTTTTCCCAACAGTCCGAGGCGAATTCCGAGACGTCGTCGAAGTCGAAATCTCCGTCGCCGTCGCCGCGCGTCATATCGAAAAGCTGCATTTTATCGTCGGGCTTAATATTGGTCGCGCCGACGAGTTTTCGCGTTGCGTTGACGCCGTGTCCAAGCTCGCCCGCGTTAGCAAGAATTTCGCCGAGAAGATGAATAAGCGCCATATTAGTTTCTCCGTTATTTACGATAAAATTTAACTTTAGGACTCGCGACCAAGTTTCGTCGCGTTGCGAAGCGTTTCCCGCTCGCCGCCCCCTAAGAGGGGAACAATTCCTTTTTTTGACAAAAAAAATAAAAATTTTTCCTTTTTTTTAACGCTTGGCAACCGTTCGCGCGTCGTCGAACCGTCGCCGCTCCTCCCCAAGCGCTTGCGACGTCGCAACTTACCCAGTTTTCCCGTTCGCGTCCATTTTTCGCGATCTTCCTCATTTTTTTCGACTTTTTCCGACGGCTCGTTTGCCGACGTTAACCCGTCCGCCGCCCGCCGCGACGCTTCCCCAAACGCCGCGGTTCGCGACGTCGCGTCAACTCGCCGCCAACCGCCAACCGCCAACCGCCAAACGTTGAAACGTTCGCAAACCTCGCCGACAAAAGCGGTTAACCTCGCCGAACCGCTCCGACGATCGCTCCAAACGAAGTTTTTGCGAACGTCTCTTAACGCTAAACATTGTAACGCCGCGTTCGTCGCCGGCGAACTGATCGTTATTTTTACCTTGACTCCCCCTTGAACGCGCGTCGCCGTCGGTTATAATAACGTAAGAAAACCAAATGTTTGCGTTTCTTAATCGACGCCTTTTAACGTTCGCGATATTACAACTTGCAGCAAGGAGATTTTCCCAATGCCCGACGACGCGAAAAAGCAATTCTCGAAACTGAAATCCGCTTTCACGAAGCGACTCAAAACGCTCTTGGCGGAAACCTTGGAACCGCTTGGGTTTGCGCTTGCTCCGGGAAAACGCCAACGTTGGGAACGCGCGAACGTCGGGATGCCGCAAATCTGCGCCTTTACTTACGATAACTACGCGAGAGCCTTTTATCTTGAATACAACTATTACTT
>JAFTUJ010000459.1 GCA_017466305.1 Thermoguttaceae bacterium | reverse complement strand
GCTGACTCTTTCAAAGTCGTTCGTCGACCCGGCGTTGATGAGACGTTTTCCGGTTTGCGCGGTCGAACGTCCTTTTCCGTCTAGACGTTCGATTTTCGTTTGTTTCTTAGGTCGCGCGAACGCCGGGAGCGCCGCCAACACGTCCTCGACCGACTCGACGAGCGCCGCGCCTTCGCGCAGAAGTTGATGACAGCCGCGCGACGTTTCTCGGTCGACCGGGCCCGGAAGCGCGAACACTTCGCGATTTTGCTCCGCCGCCAGTCGCGCGGTGATCAGCGAACCGCTCCGCAACGGCGACTCGACGACCAACACGCCGAGCGAAAGTCCGCTAACAATGCGGTTGCGCGCCGGAAAATTCCCGGCCAGCGGCGACGTCAGCGGATGATACTCGCTAAAAACGGCGCCCGAATTCGCGACGAGCCGCGCCAAATCCTCGTGCTCGCGCGGATACACCTTCGCGACGCCGCCTCCGAGCGCGGCCAACGTTCGCCCGCCGACTTCGAGCGCGCCCCGATGCGCCGCTCCGTCGATTCCGAGCGCCAAGCCGCTGACGACGGTAAAACCCGCTTCGGCGAGTTCGCGTCCCAAACGCCGCGCTTGGTCGAGCCCGTACCGCGTCGCGCCCCGCGTTCCGACGATCGCGATCGCCGTTCGATCTTCCGGCGCGAAAGAGCCGCGAACGTAAAGAAGTCGCGGCGGATTGTCGATTTCCCGCAGTCGCGCCGGATAACGGGCGTCCCGAAACGCGACGATTTCGATCCCGTTTTCTTCGCAAAAGCGAATCAACGCCTCGACGTCGCAGGCCTCGCGCGCTTGCGAAATTTTTCGCGCCAACGTCGGCCCCACCTTTTCGACCCGTTCCAAATCGCGTCGCGACGCCCGCAAAACTTCGCTAGCCGACCCAAAATACCCAATAAGACGCTCCGCGGTCAACGGGCCGACCCCGTCGACGGTCGAAAGAAGAATATCGTCGACGAGTTCGTTCGGCGACCAAATCCGCGCCGTTTCTTCGGTCGCTTCGTCTTCGAAGTCGGTCGTTTTTTCGCTCGGCGACGCTAATTTTACCTCGTTTAACGCGACCTCGGCGACGTTTTCTTGCGCCGATTCGCCCGTTTCCCCTAAAGCGCCCCGACTCTCTAAAGCGCTCCGACTCTCTAAAGCGCCCCGACTCTCTAAAGCGCCCCGACGCTCCGGTTCCTCGACGTTCGCCGGTCCGCCGACGTCCTCCGATTCCGCCAAAGCGCTCGAATCGCCGTTCTTCTCCGCGTCGCCCAAAGCGCCCGTTTTATCGTCTTTAGCCAAGAACGTGAAATCGCAACGTCCGCTCAACGCGCCGACTTCCGCCGACGCGTCGCTTTCCGTTTCGTCGATTTCTTCTTCGTCGAAGTTTTTTCCCCAAGAAGACGCCGCGTTTTCATCGAATAACGCGTCGGCGTCGGTATTTTTGGCGCTAGAATGACGAGAACGTCCGCGTTTCATCGTTTTTTTCCTCGACGCGCCGCCAAGAACGCGGCGCTTTCTCTTTTCGACGGCTCGTCCGACGCGGCGGACGCGGCGGGCGGCTCGGTTCGCGTCAAACGAACTCGGGTCGACGGTCGCTCAGTTGTTGTTGCAGACGGTTGACGATGGCGCTGTGCATTTGGCTGACGCGACTTTCGCTCAAATCGAGCGTCGCGCCGACTTCCTTCATCGTCATTTCCTCGTAATAATAGAGGATGATGATCATTCGTTCGTTGCGGCTGAGGCCCTTCGTTACAAGGCGCATTACGTCCGACTTTTGAATCCGGCTCGTCGGGTCTTCGCCGCGCGCGTCCTCGACGAGATCGATTTCGCTGACGTCTTTCGAACCGTCCGTCTCGAACCATTTCTTGTTCAAGCTGACGAGGTTGACGGCGTTCGCGTCGTTAAGAACGCGATCGAGTTCCGCTTTGCTCATCTTAAGATGTTTCGCCAACTCTTCTTGCGTCGGGAGGCGGCCCAAGCGGTCGGAGAGTTCCTTGTTCGCTTCGGACAACTTGCGCGCTCGGGAACGGACCAAACGGGGCACCCAGTCCATATTGCGGAGTTCGTCGAGCATCGCGCCGCGGATGCGCGGGACGCAATACGTCTCAAACTTGACGCCGCGCGCCGGGTCGAACGCGTCGATCGCGTCCATCAACCCGAAAATACCGGACGAAACCAAGTCGTCCAAGTCGACTTCGTCCGGGAGGCGAGACCAAACGCGTTCGCCGTGATAACGCACGAGCGGCAAATACTGTTCGATCAACGCGTTGCGAAGCGTTTGATTCGAACGATCTTCGATAAAGTTTTGCCACAAACGGGCGACGTCTTCGGCAAGAGACTGCGTCGCGACCATAAAATCCTCCCTGATTTTTCCAGTCCAACCAACAACAAGCAAAAGTTAACGCGTTGAAACGTCGCCGATTCGTTCGTTATTCAACGAAGCGTCGTTTCGTCGTTTTTTCAATTCGTCTCGATTTCACGACCTTATATCGTTTTTTGGTCCAAGATCGTTTTTTTCGATCTTACGCCGTCTTTCCGACTTTATATCGCTAAACCGAATCGTTTTTCATTGGAAAAAAGAACGCCGACCGGACGCGACCGCGAGCCGCGTTTTCCAAACGACGCCGATTTCTCCGCGTTTGAGTCGACGCGCCGCCCCGACGTTAACGATCGTTCGCTCCAAGACTCGCCGCGTCCTTGCGTCGTTCCTTCGAAACCGTCGTTCCCGTCGCCAACCGTCGTTCAACGCGTCGCCGCGACCAAACGACGCAAGAAAAAGCCCCTACTTTCGCCAAAACTCCCATTTTAACGAAACAAGCCGCAAAAAAACCGGCCCGAGACCTTTCCAACGTCCTTTTACCGCGACGCGACGCCGCGAACGTTCGGGCGTTTTGTCGTCGACCGTTCGTCCCCAACGTTGGGCGCGTCGCCTGAAAACGCCGACGCGCGCTTATCCCACTCGCTTCTCCGACTTCCTTGTCTTTGTCGGGACGAACTTGCGAACGCGTTTTTTCTCCGATCGCGTCGAACGTTTTTTTCGTTCGCCGACGCGTTGTCTTCTTAAAAATCGCGTTCCGAGCGAAACGATTTCAAACGTCGCAAACCCTTGCCGACCAAGCGTTTATCCGTTAACGTCGTTAAGTTCCGGCGCGGCGTTGCAAGCGATTTAAGTTTCAAAATCGTTTCAAACCTCGATACTACTTTTATCGGCTTAATCGAGTAAATTTTTTAAGAAAAGAACGAAATTTTTAAAAAGAATCGCAAGAAAATCGCTTAACTCGCCGCAAGCGATCGCTAAAATCGCGACAAAAATATTTTATCGCTAATCGACCAAGAATCGCGCGCAATTTAACCGACGCGCCAATGAAAAAAACCGCCTTTCGACGGTTTTCGTTTGAATTTTATCAACGGACGACCGCTTGAACGGTCGCTCGGTAAATAACCGACGGTTCGTTTTCGACCGCGTTCGCCGTTTCGCTCGCTCCGGGTTTTTCCGGAATTTCAACGACGTTTTTGACCGGTCGGCAAGGCTCCGGCGCGGTCGCCAACGCTTCCAGCGGCCAAATTTGCTTGATCAAACGCGGTTCGTCGACGTATCGCAGAACCTTGCGCCAACCGCTCGGCGACGAAGCGTCCGGCCGCGTTTCAACGACCGCGCGCCTCCGAACGCCCTCGACGAAGCGAAAAAAATACGTCTTCCCGTCGGCGCCGACGAACGTTCCAGAGTCGCCGACGCGAGGACCGGCGCTCGCTTCGCCGTTCTTTTTCTCGCCGTTGGTTCCCGTTCCGACGCCGGTCGCGGCTTCAGAACGCTTCAACAACGGAATCGTCGGCGCGTCGCTCGGGTCGTACGGAGGCGCGTAAGTCGTTCGACCGCCCGGAGCGCCCCAAAAATAAGACTCGTCCGCCGACGCGCCCAACGCTTCGCTCGACGGCAAAGCGGCGAACGTCGCGACGCTTCCCAACGCTAAAATCGCTTCGAAAAATCGAACGCGTCCGCTCATTCCGCCGTCGAACCTTCGCCGCCGTTCGCGTCTTCAAGATTGTTCGCGTCTTCGCCGACGCCCAAATCTTCCGAAACGTCGACGTCTTCAGCGTCGACGTTTTCGGCGTTTTCAGCGTCTTCGGTATTTTCAAATTCTTCGGCAACGCCCTCGTTTTCAAGTTCCGACGCTTGACCGTCCGCGCCCAAACCGGTCGTTTGATTTTCGGAAACGGAAACGGGATCGGGCGTCGTCGAAAGCAAACCTAACCGCCGTCCGCCCAAATACGCAAGCGCCGCGATCGCCAAAAGGCAAACAAGGGTCGCCGTCCAAGAAAACGCCGACCGCGTTCCCTTCGCCTTGCGCGTCTTCCATACGGTCGAACAGAAATGACACTTTGCTTTCCGTCTCGGAATATAACGTTTGTAACAACGGCCGCAACGCGGGCAGACATAATAGTATTTACGCATCCCGTTAAATCCGCAATTCTTCACCAATTTAAATTTCCGACGCGCGCGGCCCACAAACGCCGATACAAAACGCGCGTTGCTAAATTTTACCCTTTCGGCGCCGAATGTCAACTATTTTAACGGACTTTTATCTTATATTTGCCGACTTTAACGTTATTTTCGTCCAAATATAAGCAAATTCACCGTTTTTCACCGTCGACGCGACTATTCTTCGGCGGTTTCGGCTAAAAATCGCTCGGCGTCGAGCGCGGCGCAGGCCCCGGAAGCGGCGGCGACGACCGCTTGACGGTACCGCTCGTCCGCGACGTCGCCGGCGGCAAAGACGCCTTCGACGCTCGTATCGGTTCGGAACGGAACCGTTCGTTTAATGAAACCGTTTTCCGTCAGTTCGAGTTGGCCGCCCAAAAACGCGACGTTCGGGCGACGACCGATCGCGATAAAAACGCCGGACGCTTCCAGTTCGAGCGTCGGTTCGCCGACGACGCTCGCCAAGCGAACGCCGGTAACGCCCGCTTCGTCCGTCCCCAAAATCTCCTCCGGAACGCGGTTCCAAAGGAACTCGATTTTCGGATTCTCCTCCGCTCGCCGCGCCAAAATCTTCGACGCTCGCAACGCGTCGCGACGGTGAACGAGGTAAACTTTGCTCGCGAACTTCGCCAAATATTCGGCGTCCTCAACCGCGGAATCGCCGCCGCCGACGACGACGATCGGTCGGTTCCGGAAACGCGGAAGCGCTCCGTCGCAAACGGCGCAAGAGCCGACGCCCCTATTTCTAAAGCGCGTCTCCGACGGCAAACCGAGCCAACGCGCCGACGCCCCGGTCGCGACGATTACCGAACGCGCCCAAACGGTTTCGCCGTCGGAAGCGGTCAGTCGGAACGGTCGTTGCGAAAAATCGACCGAAACGACGTCCTCCGAAACGATTCGCGCGCCGAAATTCTCCGCCTGTCGCCGCGTCAACTCGACCAACGCCGGCCCGAAAATCGCGCGTCGAACGCCCGGTTCGAGCGTCTCCGGAGGCAAATACGCCGAACGCTCGTCGCCAAGCGCGCTCGTCAGATACGTCGCCAAGTCGCCCGCCGGGAAGCCCGGATAATTCTCGACTTCCGTCGTCGTCGACAGCTGCCCCATCGGAAGCGTTCCGGCCTCTTGGTTTTCCGCCGAGAACGCGCCTTCGAAAACGACCGGCTCGAGCGCCGCCCGCGCCGCGTAAATCGCCGCCGACCAAGCCGCCGGGCCGCTCCCGATCACCGCGACGTTCACCGTCTTGTTTTCCGTTCCAAGGACAGGATTTTCGCTCATTTTTCTTCTCGTCGTCTTTTCGTTTGTTGTTCCGCGTCGTTTCGCCTTCGTTTGTTATTCCGCGTCGCCTCGCTTTTGAAAAGTCGCCGCTCCATTAATTCTTAAGTTATCAACGATAAAGAGCGCGGCGTCAAGAAAATTTTTAGCGTTTTACGTTCTTTTTTTCCGAAACAAAAAAGCGCCGCCGCTCCATTCGGAAACGACGACGCTTTTTGCGCGACCGGCAAACTTTGCGACGCTTCGCTATCCCGCGCCGCTTGCCTATTTCCGCTTAACGGCGAGTCGGCGGCGCGAACTGCAACGGCAACCCGTCGTCTTCGAAGAGCGGTTCGGCGACCGTTCCTCGGCCCGCGCCGTTCGGAATCGGTTTCGGCGCGTCCAACAACGACGGTTCCGCGATTCGGTTGATCGACGTCGGCAACTCTTCGACGCCGCCCGCGACTTCGACGTTTTCGTCGGAATCGTCGGCCAACCCGAAGTCGAGTTCGAGCGCGTCCGCCCCCGACTCCGCGTAAGGCCCGAGCGGTTTCGCGTCGACGGTCGCCGCCGGAAACGCGGAACGCGAAACGCTCGCAAGGGGCGCGTCGTCGGTCGAAATTCGTTTCGGCGCGGAAACCGACGCGGCGGGAACGTTTTCCCAAGCGTTCGAGCCGTTCAAACCGTTTGAGCCGTTCGCTCCGTTTGAGCCGCCCAAACCGTTTGCGCCGTTCAAACCGTTCGAGCCGTTAAACTCTTCCCCGCCTCTCCAAACCTCCGTTTCAACCGAAACGCCTTCGCTCTCGGAGTAAACGGCGGCCCCGACCGGCGCGAACGTCCCGGAAGGAACGACGTATCCGACCGAACGCGTTTCCCAAGCCGGACGCATTTTCGACTTCGAACGCCCGAACGACCAAAACGCGCCGCCGTCTTCGCTCGAATTTTTCGCGCAAATCTTATTCCAAAGCGTCGTCGGCGACCAACGCCCGCGTTTCGACGTTTCCGGATAAGCGGCTTCGTACGCCAACCGCGTTTCGGGGTCCATAAAGTCGCGATCCGCCGTCGGAACGTACTCGGCGCGAGCGCAAATCTTTTGCCCGGACGGCGTCGGACGATACAACGGCGACGAAACGCCTCCGCTCGGCGAATCGGCTTGCATCCCGTACCGCCCGGTCGTCGGCGCGCCCTTGTACGTGTTTTTGTCCCAAATCAGCGAACTCGGACGGTGCGCGATTTTGTTCGAAAAAACGCGGGCGTCGTCCAAAATCGGGTAAACTTTTTCGGTCAGCTCTTCGGCGTTGCGGACGATGCGGCGCAGCGACGCGGCGGTCTCTTGGTCGGCCAACATCCCAAGCGGCGTCGTCGGGTCTTCGAACTGCGCTTCCAATTCGCTCGCCAGCAACGCGATGTTAAGCATCATCGACTTGACCTCCGCCGCGCCTTCGTTCAACGACGTCATAATCTCCGGCCCTTGCTCCGAAAGGGACGTCGTAAAACGGTTGACGTTGTCCAAGTTTTTGTCGACTAAATCGAACGTCGTTTCGGCGCGCGCCATCGTTTGACGAGCGTCGCCGGCCAACGCGTTGGCGTTTTCCATCAACGCGTCGACGCGTTCCAAAATTTGCGGAACCTCCGCGGCGGCGCGGCGAATATCGGCGTTGAGCTGCTCGTCCGCGACGATCGAATCCATATGCGTCGCGAGCCCTTTAATCGACGCGAGCGTTTCGTTGACTTCGCTAAAAATCGCTTCCAACTTCGCTTTTTTCGCGTTCAATTCCTCTTCGTCGCCGAGAAAATTATTGAGGTTCTCCATAAAAAGCGTCAAGCCTTGCGCCGCTTGATTGATATTTTGCAGCGCTTTCGCCAGGTCGCCCTCGATGTTGCTAACGGTTCCCATCAGGTCGCCCCCAGATTGCCCGACAATTTCTTTATTATCCTCGACTTCGCGAATTTCCCCCGTATACTCGGGATTTTTGACAAATTCGATCGACGCGTCCCCTAATATCGTTCGATTAATCTTCGCATATTCGTTCGTATAAATTTTCGCTTCCGGATTCAATTCAAAAGTAACCTTCACGACGGCTTTCGTTTTATCGTCGACCAGATCGACCGAGTAAACGCGCCCAATCTTGATGCCGTTTTTGAGAACGAGCGAATTCTGCGTAACGCCGGACGCTTTGTCGAAACAAATCGTCAGCCGCTTTCCTCCGCCGCCGACAAAAAAGCCTTTTTCGGAGCCGAACAAAATTCCCATAATGAAGAGGCCGGCGATGCAGCCGATCACCGTCATCCCGATGAGAAATTCTTTCCGTTGGTTAGCCATCGTTCCTTCGCTCCTTCGGTTTTCGGCGTTTCCGTCGCTTCCGTCGCTTCCGTCGCGCCGAATTTTTCCTTATTTCGACAAGTTTTTACGTTTTAAACGTTTTGTTCGCTAAAATCCGCGCCGTTTGCCGCGACGCTCTTATCTCGCGTCGTTTACCGCGACGCTCTTATCTCGCGCCGTTTGCCGCGACGCCCTTATCTCGCGCCGTTTGCCGCGACGCCCTTATCTCGCGCCGTTTGCCGCGACGCTCTTATCTCGCGCCGTTTGCCGCGACGCTCTTATCTCGCGCCGTTTGCCGCGACGCTCTTAT
>JAFTUJ010000458.1 GCA_017466305.1 Thermoguttaceae bacterium | reverse complement strand
GTGACGTTTTTCCGTTTCGTATTCGACGTGCGCGACGGCGATCGTAACGGTTTTGGTAGCGTCGCGGACGGTGCCGCCTTTCGCGATATCGGCGTAGGATTTGACTTGAGCAAGGCCTTTCGCCGCTTGAACCGCCAAAATGGCGCTCGTCAACGTGGTTTTACCATGGTCGATGTGGCCGATCGTGCCGACGTTAACGTGCGGCTTAGTTCGTTGGAAAGTTTCCTTCGCCATTGCGAATTCTCCCTATAATTAGGAACGAAGTGTTTAACGATGTTATTACAACGATACCCCTCGCAAGCCCTAAGAAAAAAGCTGCCGATGAGATTTGAACTCATGACCTCGTCCTTACCAAGGACGCGCTCTACCGACTGAGCTACGGCAGCGATGCAGGACCCGGTTGGGGTAATCTCGCGCTAAGACGGTTTAAGACTCGTCTTTACGTCGCTTTACGCCCTCCGCCGCAACAACGGCAAAGAGATCGTTAAGCGGGTGAAGGGAATCGAACCCTCGTTATCAGCTTGGAAGGCTGTTGCTCTACCATTGAGCTACACCCGCAAACTTAGCGACAAAAAAACCGGCGAGTCAACGACTTTAACCGGCTTCTTTACGCCGTCGCTTTGTTTGCCAAGCAAACTAGCGCTTAAAATAAAGTGGGGGTTGAAGGATTCGAACCTCCGAAAGCGATGCTAACAGATTTACAGTCTGCCCCCTTTGACCACTCGGGAAAACCCCCTTTATTTGACGACGATTTTTCACGTCCTTTGTTTCGCCTGCTCGGGAAGAGCTAACGAGGGGAGTCGAACCCCTAACCTGTTGATTACAAATCAACTGCTCTGCCCATTGAGCTACGCTAGCCGGAAAATGTTTTTTAAAGTCATCTCGGTAAGCGCGACGATTTTATTTTAACTTGTAAAAGTTTTTTGTCAAGCGACTTTTTTAAACTTTTTTTCAAGTTTCGTTTTGGGAAGCGGTTGCTTTTGGCTTTCGCTTAACCCCCTAACGATGTGTTAATGATAACCGACTTTTAAAATTTGACAAGGGGCTTTTTTGTTTTTTCTTCAATTTTTTTCGATTTGTTTTTCGGGGCTCGTTTGGGCCTTGGTTTTCTCCTTGTTTTTATTACTCTTTGCGTCGACGCGGGAGCGACCGCTTTTCCTTTTTGCAAAATCCTTTATGATATATAGAGCGGTTGACGGCGCGCGGTTGGCGTCGTTTTGGAGTTCGCGTTTTGTTTCTTATAAAGAAAGGGGAAGGGGCGGTGAAAAGCGATTCGTTGACGCGTTCTTTATTGGAGGAGGCGGACGCGGCGCGCGTTCGTTTTGTCGTCGGGATCGATTTGGGGACGACGAATTCCGCCGTTTCTTACGTCGATCTCGACGCGGCGGAGCGTTCGCTTGAGATATTGCCGATTCCGCAAGCGGTCGCGGTCGGCGTTTTGGAGGAGCGGTCGACGTTACCGTCGTTTTTTTGCCGGTCGAGCGACGCGCCGACGGAGGCGACGAATCCGGAGCGTCGCGATTTCTCGACGAAGAAGGCGCCGAGGGACGGGAAAATCGGCGTCGTCGGGGCGTTCGCTCGCGATTTTGGGGCGGCGGAACCCGATTCTTTCGTCGCGTCGGCGAAATCTTGGCTTTGTCATTCGGGCGTCGATCGGACGGCGAAGATTTTGCCTTGGTCGACCGACGCGGAGGCGGGCGCGCTCCGTTGGTCGCCGGTCGAGATTAGCTCGTTTTTTTTGGGGCGGATTCGCGACGCTTGGAACGCTCGGTTTCCGGAATTTCCGCTCGAAACGCAGGACGTCGTTTTGACGATTCCGGCGTCGTTCGACGAAACGGCGCGCGAGTTGACGATTCGAGCGGCGAAGTTGGCGGGAATTCCGAAACTTGCGCTCGTCGAGGAACCGCAAGCGGCGTTTTACGCTTGGCTCGAAGGGCGCGAAAACGATTGGACGGCGTTCGTCAAGCCGGGCGAAAAGATTTTGGTTTGCGACGTCGGCGGCGGAACGACCGACTTCGCGCTGATTTACGCGCTTGAGCGGGGCGATTCGGCGGAAAATGGGGGAAATGGGAAGAATGGCGAAAACGGCGGCGTTCGCTTTTATCGCGTCGCGGTCGGCGATCACTTGATTCTCGGCGGCGACAACCTCGACCTCGCGCTTTTCTATTTTCTTGAAGCGAAGTTCGCCGAGAAGCGGGCGACGCCCCTTTCCGCTCGCGAACGCGCGCTGTTGTTGCGGGAAAGTCGCGAAACGAAGGAGTTTTTCTTGAGCGCGAACGCGGAAAATAGCGAAGACGCGCAAAATAGGAAGAGTCGGCGGGTCGTTTTGCCGGGGAGCGGCGCGAAATTGGTCGGCGGCGGACTCTCGGTCGAGGTCGAGCGAGCCGACGTCGAGAAAATTTTACTCGACGGCTTCTTTCCGCGGGTTCCGCTCGACTCGGCGCCGGTTCGACGGCGCGTCGGCGTTCGGGAAATCGCGCTGCCGTACGCGCCCGACCCGGCG
>JAFTUJ010000457.1 GCA_017466305.1 Thermoguttaceae bacterium | reverse complement strand
TTCCCGCAACTTTCTCGCAACTTTCCCGAAACTTTCCCGAAACTTTCCCGAAACTTTCCCGAAACTTTCCCGAAACTTTCCCGAAACTTTCCCGAAACGCTCGCGACGCCGCCGTCGCGCCGCGCTCCGACGTAAAAAAAGCGGGGGCCCGAATCGCTTCGAACCTCCGCTGTCGTTTCGTCGCTAACTCGCCGTTTTAGGCGCGGTTGCGTCAGGCGCTCGCTTGCGCGTCGGCGCTTTGCTCGTTCGCCTTATTATTCTTCGGCGGGTACAACCTTCGGCGGGTACAACAGCTTGCGGTTGAAAATCCCGACGACGAAGACGTAAAAGAGCGGAACGAAGAAGATCGCCAAGAACGTCGCGGCCAACGTTCCGCCGAGAACGCACGTCCCGAGCGATTGTTGGCTGACCGCGCTCGCGCCGTGCGCTCGAACCATCGGAAGAACGCCGAGCGCGAACGCCATCGACGTCATGATAATCGGACGCAAACGCAATTTCGACGCGATAACCGCCGCCTTCAAGAGCGGAACGTTCTCCTTCTCGACCATCTGTTTCGCGAACTCGACGATCAAAATCGCGTTTTTCGCCGACAGCCCCATAACGGTCAAGAGACCGATTTGGAAAAAGACGTCGTTCGAAAGGCCGCTGTTGAGCGTCGCGAAAATCGCGCCGAGCGCGCCGAACGGAACGACCATCGCGATCGAAATCGGAACCGACCAGCTCTCGTAAAGCGCCGCTAAGCAGAGGAAAACGACGACCATCGCGAGCGCGTAAAGTCGGCCCGTTTGCGAACCGGCTTGACGCTCTTCGAACGAAATCCCGGAATAGCTCAACCCGACGCCTTGCGGAAGTTGGTTTTCAACAATGTCTTCGACGACCTTCATCGCGTCCCCGGTGCTGACGCCCGGAAGCGGAATCGCGGTGAACTTGACGCTCTCGACGCCGTTGAAACGAGCCAACTTCGGCGCGCCGTTGATCCAATGCCCGGACGCGAACGCCGAGAACGGCACCATTTGACCGTCTTGGTTGCGCGCGTGCCATTTTTCCAAGTCGACCGGGTTGACGCGGGACGACGGCTCGCCCTGCGCGTAAACCTTCTTGACGCGGCCGCGGTCGACGAAGTCGTTAACGTACGCCGAACCGAGCGCGATCGACAAGACGTTGTTGACGTCGGTCAAGTTCATCTTCATCGCGCGGACTTTTTCGGGATCGACGTCGATCTTGTACTGCGCTTCGTCCGGAAGAGCGTTCGGGAACGCGATCGCAAACTTGCCGCTTTGCATCATCGCGCCGAGGAATTGGCCCTGAATCTCGTTGAACTTGTCGTGTCCGACCGCGGCTTGGTCTTGCAGGAAGAATTCCAAACCGGAAGCCGTCCCGAGCTCCATAATCGACGGCGGAACGATCGGCGTGATTTGCGCCTTCGTATAGCCGGCGAACGCGCCCATCAAGCGGTCGCGAATGGAGTAAACGTCTTGGCCTTCCCCTTGACGTTGGTCGAACGGTTTCAAACTGACGAAGCAGATCGCGGCGTTCGGGTTCATCCCGGAGAAGCTAAAGCCGGTAACTTCGAAGACCGCGTTGACCGAGTCCGACTCGTTTTCGAGGAGGTAGTCGGTAATCTTCGCGACGACTTCTTCGGTGCGCTCTTGGCTCGCGCCCTCGGGGAGCTGCGCTTGAACGAAGAGCGTCCCTTGGTCTTCGTCCGGGAGGAACGCCGTCGGCATCTGCGGATACAACCGCGCGACCGCGACGACGATCAAGGCGAAGAGAACCATAAAGCGCAAACGACGGCGAACGATGTAACCGACCGAACGTCCGTAACCGGCGGAGCAAGCGTTGAAGCCGGCGTTGAAGCCCTTAAAGAACCAACCGAACAACAGGCCGAACAGGTCGAAACGCTTTTTGCCGTGCGATTTCAGCATCGTCGCGCAAAGCGCCGGGGTGAACGTCAACGCGATAAAGACCGACAGCGTCATCGCCGAAATAATCGCGACCGAGAACTGACGGTAAATAACGCCGGTCGACCCGCCGAAGAACGACGTCGGAATAAAGACGGCGCAGATAACGGCGCCGACGCCGACGAGCGCGCCTTGGATTTGGTCCATCGTCTTTTTCGTCGCCGTTTTCGCGTCCAAGCCCTCTTCCGACATCAAACGCTCGACGTTCTCGACGACGACGATCGCGTCGTCGACCAAGAGGCCGATCGCCAACGTCAACGCGAACATAATAATGACGTTCAACGACATCCCGCAAGCGTAAATAACGCCGAACGTCCCCAAAAGAACGACCGGAACCGCGAAGGTCGGAATCAACGTAACGCGGAAACGTTGTAGGAAGAGGAACATAACGCCGAAGACCAAAACGATCGCTTCGACCAGCGTGTGCGCGACCTTCTCGATCGACTCTTCGACGACCGGCGCGTTTTCTTGCGCGTAAGCGACTTTAACGCCCGGCGGGAAGAATTTTTTCATTTCTTCGACGCGTTTTTTGACTTCTTCCGTCGTTTCCAAAACGTTCGCGCCGGCGGCCAAACGCAACGCCAACCCGCAGCCGGGGTAAGCCTTGGCGATCGTTTCGCCGGTTTCCGCGTCTTCCGTAACGGCGCCGACGCGAGCGCTAAAGCCGTATTTTTCGCGACCGAGTTCGAGGTCGGCGACGTCCGAGAGGCGAACCTGCGAACCGTCCGGATTCGTTCGAATCAAGATATTTTCGAACTCTTCTTTCGAGGTCATGCGGCTTTGAGCGATCATCGTCGCGGTGAATTGCGCGCCGGCGACGGTCGGGTCGCCCGCGAGACGCCCGGCGGAAACTTGGACGTTTTGCTCTTGCACCGCGGCCAAGACGTCTTGCGGCGTCATATTGAAACTGCGGAGTTTGTCCGGTTTGAGCCAAATACGCATCCCGTACTGACCGCCGAAAACTTGGATGTAACCGACGCCGTCGACGCGCCCGAGCGGCTCTTTCAGCGTCGATTCGATGAGGTCGCCCAAGTCGCTTTCGTCCATCGAACCGTCTTCGCTGTAGAGCGTAACGATGAGGAAGAAGTTAATCTGTTGTTTGTCGACGCTCATCCCCTGCGCTTGGACTTCCGCCGGAAGAAGCGGGGTCGCGAGCGACAGTTTATTCTGCACCTGAACCTGCGCGATATCCGGGTCGGTTCCTTGCTCGAAAGTGAGGATGATTTCGAAAATACCGTTCGAGGCGCTCGACGAGTCCATGTAACGGTAGCCGTCGAGCCCGGTCATTTGTTGCTCGACGATTTGGACGACGGAGTCGCGGATCGTGTCGGCGGACGCGCCCGGGTAGAACCCGTTGATCGCGATCGCCGTCGGCGCGACGTTCGGATACTGCGAAATCGGCAACCCGAGAACCGCCAGCGTCCCGCCCAACATGATCAGGATCGCGACGACCCAAGCGAAAATAGGCCGCTCAATAAAAAAATGAGACACTTTTCACCTCCCGTCGCAATTATTCGGCTTGTTCCGACGCGGTTTCGGCGGCGGGCGCTTCGGCTTGAACCGGCGCGGCTTCGACGGCGGGCGCTTCGGCTTGCTCGGCTTGTTCGTAGTCGCGAATCATTTCGACGTCGGTCGCTTCGGTCGGCTCGACTTGCGCGCCTTGGCTAATGAACTGAACGCCTTCGACGACGATACGGTCGCCCGGTTCGAGCCCGGATTCGACGATCGCGGTAATGCCGAGCGTTCGTTCCGAAACGATCGGACGTTGCGTCGTTTTGTTTTCCGCGTCGACGACCCAAACGTAAGGCTCGCCCTTGGCGTTGCGGAAGACGCCTTGTTGCGGAACGAGAATCCCGTTCGGACGGGAACCGTAAGTAACGAACGCGCGAACGAACATCCCCGGCAACAGAGCGCCGTTCAGCTCTTTCCAGTTCGGGTTCTCGAAAACCGCGCGGACGGCGACCGTCCCGACCGACGCTTCGACGGCGTTGTCGACGCGTTCGACTTTCCCGGTCAGCGGATAGCGCGTTCCGTCTTCGAGTTCGATTTCGACCTTCGCGCCTTGGAGATACGGGCAAAGTTCTTCGCCTTCTTGCGGGTG
>JAFTUJ010000456.1 GCA_017466305.1 Thermoguttaceae bacterium | reverse complement strand
GGCGCCCGCCCGCTCAAACGCGTTATTCAACAACGGTTGCAAAACCCGTTGGCGTTGGAGTTGCTGAAACGCCCGGCGACGTTCGGCGGGGAAAACGCGCCGCGTCGACAAATTGTCGTCGACTTCGACGGCGCCGACTTCCGGTTTAACGTCGGCGGCGATAAACGTTGACGTTGAACGTGTTGCGCGTTTAACGGTTGAGAAGAACCGCGTTTTTCGCTCGCAAGGGACGGAAAACGCGGTTCGGCGTTTCTTGCAACGTTAACGTTTAAAACGTTTTAGCGTTAGTCGGCGAGGCGAACGACGACCGGCTCGGCGGCGTTCTTTTCGACGGTCGTTTCAAGCGTCGACGTCTTGTCGCCGCCGCGGACGGTTATCCGGTAATCGCCGAGAAAAACGCGAGTTGCGACGGTTCCGGCTTCGTTCGACGTCGCGTCGAGGTTCGAGCGCCAAGTTTCGCCGACAAGCTCTTGCCAAACTTTGCCGGCCGGCGTCGGCGTCCAATCCGCGCTGAAATACGCCGATTCTGGGCGCCAGTGCGAGCGTTCCCAAAAGCCCCAAACGAGGATTTCGTCGACCGCCGGATGCGAAAACGCCGCCGTCAGAAAGTCGCGCGTAAACTCGGCTTGGAACGCTTTGTCGGCCGCGTCGACGTCGTGTTCGGTGATCGAAATCGGGAGGCCCAACTCGGCGAAACGGTCGAGAATTTCGAGAAGGCGTTCCGGCGGCGTCGCGGTTTGACCGAAATGGCTTTGCATCCCGATTCCGCCGATCGGAGCGCCGGCGTCGATTAGCTTCTTAATCGCCCGAAAATACGACGTTTGCTTGCGGCGGTCGAGCCCTTCGCCGGAAAGAATCCCGTAATCGTTGATGAAGAGGCGCGCGTTCGGGTCGGCGGCTCGCGCTTCTTGGAACCAGTCGACGAGAATGTCGTCGCCTAAAATCTTTAAAATATCGTTGTTATCGTGAATTTCGTTGACGACGTCCCAATCGACGACGCGCCCCCGCAACGCCGACGCTTCGTCGCGGATGTGTTCGCGAATCGCGGCGTCGAGCGCTTCCGGATTCGACGCGAGTTCCCGCCAACGCGGCGTCGAGTTGCGCCAAGACGGCCAAACGAGACAGTGCCCGCGAACGTCGATTTGGCGTTCGTCGAGCCAATCGAGCGCCCGGAAAACGTCGGCGCGGTTGCGGCGATTTTGCCAGCCGAACCATTTGAGGTCGTTTTCGAAAACGGCGCGATTGCAGTACTTAACGAGGAAGTCGCGGTAGGCGTCGGCGTCGGAGCCTTGCGCGAGAAGACGACCGGCGACGACCGCCGTCCCCCAACCGAACGCCGAGCGCGTTTGACGGATTTCGACCGCGGCGTTCGGAACCGGTTTCCCGTCGGCGTCGACGATTTGTAACGTCAAATCGCCCTTGCGGATGCGTTCGATTCGTTCTTGAGCGGCAGCCCGCCAAGGCGCGTCCGGCTCGGCGCCTTTGTAACGCGGCTCCGAATTACGAAGCGTCGACGCGTCGAAATTTTTTCCGAACGACGAGAGTTTAACGTCGGCGATTTCAACGGTTTGCGGCAAGTAGCCGAGGAAGAAAACGATCGCGCTTTTCCCGGCGTCTCGCGACTCGACGCAGCGGAACGGAAGGGAATAGTCGCGCCAAGCGAGCCCGAGTTCGACGCGCTGGTTCAACGACTTAACGTAAGGCGGGTCCGAGGTTTCGAACATCGGACCGAGCGCGCCGAGCCCCGACTCCGTTTTCGCCGAAACCGTCCGAGCGCGGAACTCGAGGAGGAGGACTTCCCCCTTTTCGACCGGGCGGTCGACGAGAAAACGGAGCGAAAACGCCCAAGGCGATTCCGGCTCTTCAAAAACTTCGCAACGCGCGACCGGGCCGACTCCGTCCGCTTCGTCGACGACGGAAATCGCGCCGATTCGGTTTTTACGAGCGTTGCCGCCGAACGCTTGCGCCGTCGACTTGAAGAGAAGTTCGCCGGTCGGGCGTTCGTCGGAAGTCGCCGTTTCTTGGTCGGTTGCGAACGAAGACGGAACGGCGAACGAACCGAACGCGGCGGCGAGCGTTAAACCTAAACAGGCAAGCGTTGAAAACGACGGCGAACGGCGATAAAAAAGAGAAAAACGGCGCATTGGGGACTCCTGCGAATGTTGAAAAGGAACGCGACCGAAAAAAGCGTTCGAAAACGGAACGCGGCGGCGAAACGCGTCGCAAGGAATTTCGCCGCGACGTTATTTTACCAAAAACGGCGACGGTTTGCAAGAATCGAACGAAAAACGCGTTAAAATTCTTCGACAGGAGGCGCGTTTGGGACGTTCGTCTTGACTTGACGCCGCGAACTTTTTATAATGCGGCGCCGTTTTCGACCGTCGACGGCGTCGGTCGGGGGCGGAGAGCGTCGCGTCGGGACGCTTTTTGATTTAACGTTTTTTTGAACGATTATCGGGTCGGTTGTTTGGACGATATTAACTTGTTGAAAGAGCGTTGGTTAAGGAAAATCGCCGTCAAGGAGCCGTTTATGAAGATTGTTTGCGTCGCGGGCGCCCGTCCGAATTTTATGAAAATTGCGCCGCTAATGCGCGTTTTCAAAGAGCGTCCGGAGTTCGAGCCGATTCTTGTTCACACCGGGCAACATTACGACGAAAAAATGTCGGGGCTTTTTTTCCGCGAACTCGAAATTCCGCTTCCGGACGTGAATTTGGGCGTCGGCGGCGGGTCGCACGCGGTCGCGACGGCGGAGACGATGAAGGCGTTCGAGCGCGTTTGCCTTGACGTTAAGCCGGACGCGGTTCTCGTCGTCGGCGACGTTAACGGAACGCTCGCTTGCGCGTTGGTCGCCGTAAAGCTCGAAATCCCAACGGTTCACGTCGAAGCGGGTCTCCGAAGCGGCGACCGAACGATGCCGGAGGAAATCAACCGTATCGTCGTCGACTCGATTTCGGACTTTCTCTTTTGCACCGAGAAAAGCGGCGTCGAAAACCTTGCGAACGAAGGGGTTGCGTCGGAACGCGTCTTTCTCGTCGGGAACGTGATGATCGACTCGCTCCTGAGGAACAAGGCGAAAGCCGACGCGCTTCCGACCCTGGAAACGCTCGACTTAGAACCGCGACGGTATGTAACCGCGACATTGCATCGCCCGCGTCTCGTCGACGACCCGAAGGCGTTTGCCGACGTCTTGGGCGCGTTGGAGGAGATCGCCGCCGAGACGCCGATTATCTTCCCGAGTCACCCGCGAACTCGCAACCGATTGTCGGAGTTCGGTTTAGCGGAGCGCGTCGAGCGAATCGCGAACCTGCGGCTCGTCGAACCGCTCGGGTATCTCG
>JAFTUJ010000455.1 GCA_017466305.1 Thermoguttaceae bacterium | reverse complement strand
TTCGGCGGAGCGCGTCGCGAAAGCGTTTGGCGACGCGGTAACCGAGTCCGCCGAATAATCGGCGCGCGTCGCCGGACGGTCGCTTAACGCGGACGCCGCGAAATTCCTCTCGCGGCGCGCCGCTCGCCCGTCCGCGCCGAACGGTCGAAAACGAGTAAAAACGACAAAATTCGAAAAAAAGTCGAAACCTCTCTTGCGTCGCGGGCCCCAAATAAGGTATACTTCCCGCGACGCTTTTTTTTTCGCCGTCCGACGCGTTTAAGTCGCCCGCGGACGCCGAAAAAACCAATAAACGTCGAAAATTTTCGCCCGACGACGCAAGAAAACGCCGTTCGCGGCAACAAAAGAAGCGGGGCCCGACGCGTTGCGAGCGTCCGCCCTCCTAAAATCGCCCTAAATCGGCCAACTTGAACGCAAAGGACGTCGAATGACTAAAATTTACGCCGGGAAAAAATTTCGATTGGCGTCGTTATTTTTAACCCTTTCGCTAACGCTTGCCGTCTGCGGTTTCGCGGCGACGCCGGCCCGCGAATCGAGCGCGCCCCTTGAACCGACCGCGCGCGACCGCTCGATCTCAATGAACTTCACGCGGCTCCTCGAAATTCGACACGTTTCGAAAAAGAAGATCGACGTCGGCGTCTCCGAACGCGGTTTCGAACTCTTTTTGAAAGCGGTCGACCCGACCAAAATGTACTTGACGCGTCAAGACGTCGACGAATTTGAAGCGCAATACGCGCAAGAATGCGCTCTCGACGCGAAAAAAGGCAAGCTCGACGCCGCGTTCGCCGTCTACAACCGCTTCCTGCAACGCGTCGACGAACGGGTCGCCCTCGCGCAAAAAATGCTCGACGAAAACAACTTCGACTTCACCGTCGACGAAGAATTCGTTCGCGAACCGGAACTCCTCGACTATCCGAAAAACGACGCGGAAATCGTCGACCGCATGCGTCGCCGCGTTAAGTTCGAACTCCTCGCCCTCGAAGCGGAAAAACGCGACGAAGAAAAAGAAAAAGCCGCCGACGACGACGCCGACGACGACGACGCGAACGCGACGACCGCCGCGTCCGAATCGATCGTTCCGGGACGCGCCGAAGACCCGATTTCCAAACTCAAGCGCCGTTATTCGACCTTGCAAAAACGTTTCTCGCAAACGTCGAACGACGACTTGCTCGAGCTCTACCTGACCGCGATCGCGAACGCTTACGACCCGCATACGACGTTCATGTCGCCGAAATCTTACGAGAACTTCATGATTCAAATCAGCTTGAACCTCGAAGGAATCGGCGCGACGCTCCAATGGGACGACGGTTACACCATCGTCAAGCGCATCGTCAAGGGAAGCCCGGCGGAAAAACAGGGCGAACTCCAACTTGAAGACAAAATCGTCGGCGTCGGCCAAGGCGTCGACGGCGAAATCGAGGACGTCGTCGACATGAAACTGACCGACGTCGTCGAAAAAATCCGCGGCAAAGGCGGCACGACCGTCCGTCTGGAAGTCGTTTCCGAAGACGGCAAACGCAAGATTATTCCGATCGTTCGCGAAAAGATCGACCTCGAAGACTCCGCCGCGCAAGCCGCCGTCTTCGTCGTTTACCAAAAGGCCGACGGAACGGTCGAACTCGTCGACGAAGCGGACGCCGAAACGAAAAAGCCGGCCGACGCGGTCGCGCAACTGAAAGTCGGCGTCGTCGACCTGCCGAGTTTTTACCTCGACATGAAGGCGAAAAACAGCGGCGACGCCGGGCGCAGCTCCTCGACCGACGTCGAAAAATACCTTGAAGAGTTCAACGCGAAAGGCGTCGACGCTTGCGTTCTCGACCTCCGTTACAACGGCGGCGGCTCGCTTCCGGAAGCCGTTTCGCTGACCGGGCTTTTCATCGAAACCGGCTCCGTCGTCCAAGTGAAGCCGTCCGAATTCGGCGCCGACCGCGCGCGTTCGTTGAACGACCCCGACCCGAAAGTCGTTTGGAAGAAGCCGCTCGTCGTCTTGACGAGCCGCCTGAGCGCGTCCGCGAGCGAAATTTTCGCCGGAGCGATTCGCGATTACGGTCGCGGACTCATCGTCGGCGACGAAACGACGCACGGCAAGGGTTCGGTGCAAAGCATGAACGAAATTTCGAGCGTTCTCTTCGGTTCCTTAATGCGCGAAACCCCGAATCTCGGCGCGATGAAGGTAACGATTCAAGGCTTTTACCTGCCGAGCGGCGTTTCTCCGCAGTTGCAGGGCGTTCCGTCGCACGTCGTTCTTCCGCAGTTCACGAGCGTTCTCGAAGACATTGCGGAATCGGACCTCGACTATCCGCTCTCCTTCCCGAAAATCGAACCGGCGCGCTATCCGAAGTTCAACCTGACGTCGCCGAGCGTCGTCGAATCGGTCGCGAAAAAGTCGGCCGCTCGCGTCGCGGAATCGGAAGATTTCGGCGACGAAATTGAAAAAATGGAGCTTTACCGCGAAAGCAAACTCCGCAAGTCCCCGCCGCTTCAACGCGAAAAATACTTCGCGGAACTCGACAAACTCGACGCGAGCAAAGAAGAAACGGAGAAAATGGAAGAAATCGTCAACGGCGACGCCGGCGTCGAACGCGATTACTACCTCGACGAAGTCTTGCGCTTAACCCGCGACTATTGCGAAGCGTTGCAAACGCAAAGTCTCGCGCTTTAATCGCCGTTAACCGCCGTTAACCGCCGTTACTATCGGCCCGACGTCGCGCCGCTTTCTTAACGGGAAGTCGCCGACGTCGCCGACGCCGAAAAGAACGCCGCGCTCGACCCTTTGCGTCGACGCGGCGTTCTTTTTTGCGTTTCAGCGTTCCTCGACGTCGCGTCGCAACATGCGCCGAACGACGCGAATCGCCAGCGCCGTCCGAACCGCGTCGACGTCGAACGCGCTCGCCGCTTTCCCGTCGTCGCCGCCGTTTGCGCCGCTTGCGCCGTTCGCGCCGTTCGCGCTATCTGCAGTATTTACGTTGCTTGCGTCGTTTGCGTCGAGCAACTCCGCCAACGAAACGACGCGTTCCCGCAACTCCGGCGGCGCCTCGGTCGACCGATTCCCAACGTTGACGCCGACGCCGACGACGACAAACTCCGCGTTCGGCGACTCGATCAAAATCCCGGCCAACTTTCGGTCGCCGACGTAAACGTCGTTCGGCGGCTTCACCCAAATTTCGGCGTTCGGCGCAAACTCGCGAGCCGTCGACGCGACCGCGTCCGCGACCCGAAGCGAAAGTTCCGCGCTCTCCCGACGAGTCAGCCGAAAATCGCGCCAACGAGCGATCAGCGAAAACGTCGCCGCGCCGTCCCAAGCGGCCCAACGATGTTCGCCGCGTCCGCGCCCCGCCGTTTGCCGCTCCGCGCCGACCCAAAACGGCGTCGCCGTCGACGCGTCCGCCGCTCGAATCCAATCTTTCGCCCAATCGTTCGTCGAACCGACCGACTCCAACCAAAGCGCGCCCGCGATCTCCGCTCGACGCGCGATTTCTTCGGCGTTCGTCCGCTTTATTCTTCTTATTTCCTTTATTCCTTTACTTTCCATTTTCCTTCCGCTTTTTGCTCTTGACGCTCCGCGCCGAATTTGGTATACCCCCGACGTCGGTTATTATAGCGCCGCGCCGCAAAATTTCCAGCGGCGCGAAAACGCCGACGCCGTTTCGCTTGTCAACGTTTTTACCGTCCGACCCCAACCGGTCGGCGCCGATTCGAGGTCGATTATGCTTCGCGTTTCCCCGAGTAAAGCCCGCCGAACCGCCGCGTTCGCGTTTGCGTTCGCGTCCGCCGTCGCCGCGTTTTTCGGAGCCGCGTTTTTCGGCGCCGCCTTCGAGGACGGCGGAGCGTTCGCCCAAACGTTCGCCCCGTCGAACGTTCCGAGTTGGGCGCGTCGAACCGCCGAAAACGGCGTTTGGCAATGCGCCGACGACGCGTCGTTTCGGACGCTTCGCGTCGCCGCCCTCGCCGCCGCTCCGTCCGCCGCCGCTCCGTCCGACGGCGCCCCTTCCGACGGCGCTCCTTCCGACGGCGCTCCGTCCGTCGACGCTTCTTCCGCCGCCCCTTCAGACGGCGTTTTCGACGGCGTTTTCGACGGAGCCTTTTCCGGCGCGCTCGGCAATTCGTTTGAAAACGCGTTCGACGCTCCGCTCGAAACCGCGCTCAACAGCGCGCGCGAAAACGCGTTCGGAAATTCCTTCGTCTTGCGCGGTCAAATTCCGCCGGTCGTTTCGCCGTCGACGTCGGCGACAAAAATCGGCGAATCAACCGTTTACGACTCGACGTCGACCTTCGTTCTGCCGCCGGTTACCGGCGACGACCCGGAATTCGCCCCGATTACGCCGACGCTCGACGACGAAGCGACGACGGTTCAAAAACTATTCAAATATCGCGACGATATTTCCGCGTCGTACATGTTCGTCCCCAAGGGCGACTCGTCCGGCCTCGGAATGCACGAGATCGAAGGGCGGATTCTTTTCGCGTTCCCTTGGGAAACAATGCGCGAACGCACCTGTTTAAACAACGGCTTTTTCCTTTTGACGCCGAGCTTTAGATACAACCATTGGTCGCAAACGGACGCGCCGGCGACGGCGTTCAAAATGCCCGAATCGACCTTCGACGCCGGCCTCACCACCCTCTTCGCGACGCATCTGCGCGACTTGGAGATCAAAGTCGAGGTTTCGGTCGGCGTCGCCGCGTCGTTCGACAAAATCAACGGCGACGCGCTTTACATTCGCGGACGAGCGATGGGCGCGCTTCCGATCGACAACGCCAAGCAAGTGAAGGCGACCGGCGGCCTCATTTATTACGACCGAATCGAGTATAAAATCGTTCCGAGCGGCGGGATTATTTGGCGTCCGAACGAGCAAAACGTCGTTCGGCTCGTTTATCCGGACCCGCGCTGGTCGCGTTACATTACGAAGCTTAACGAAACCGACTGGTGGTTTTACATCGGCGGCGAAATCGGCGGCGGACGTTGGCTGATCGAAGAAAACGGCGAAACGTTCAACACCGACTACAACGACTACCGCGTCGGACTCGGTTTAACGTTCGCCTGCGATAAAATGAAGGGTTGCGTCGAAGTCGGCGGAGCGTTCGGGCGCGAACTCGTTTCGAAACGAGGCGTTTGGTACGAACCTAAAGACTCCGTTTACTTAAAGACCGGTTTCCTGTTTTAGCGACGCCGCGTCGCCAACGTTCCCTTTCGTCGCGCGACGCGTTTTTTTTCGCGCGTCCCGACGCGGTAAAAAATCGGGTCGTTTCCTTCCGTTCGTCGAGAAAAAGCCGCCGTTCGAACGCGTTATTTCCTTATTTCAACCGCTTTACGACCCTTTAACGCCGACTCGTGTTTCCGTTCGTTTTTCCGCCGCGTCCGTTCCTTCTTTTCGCCGCCGCTTGCGTCGGTCTTTGCGGAAGCGCGCCTTCGACGGTTTTCGGCGCGAC
>JAFTUJ010000454.1 GCA_017466305.1 Thermoguttaceae bacterium | reverse complement strand
TTGACGGTCGCCGGAGACGGCGGCGCGCTGACCGGGGCCGGATACGCCGTCAGTTTTATCGCCGGCGCGTTGATTTTGGCGATGAATATTACCGTCGTCTTCAATTACGGCAAGGGCGCGACCGGCGTTAAGATTTACGAACGCTTTTTGCGAACGATGATCGCGCTCGTCATTTTCTTCTTCCTGCTCGTTTGCGTTTTGAACGTTGGGCGCGTGGACTGGCTCGAAGTCTTCAAGGGCTTTATCGGCTATTACGGGATTCCGAAGAACGCGGACGGCGTGATCGAAACGGCGACGTATCTGCAAGTTCTCGGGATGCTCGGCGCGTCGGTGGGGATTAACATGACGTTCCTCTACCCGTATTCGCTTCTTGCCAAAGGTTGGGGTTCCGAGCATAAGACGCTGGCGCGTTGGGACTTGGGGATGACGATGTTCCTGCCGTTCGTCATTGTTACGTCGTTGATTATGATCGGGATGGTTGCGACGGGCGTTTACGACGGCGTCGACGGCGTGCGCGCCGGGATGAAACCGCTCGAAGCGGCGGCGGCGTTTCACGGGATTCCGTTCGGCAACGTTATTTTCTGCTTGGGGCTTATCGGGATGTGCGGCGGCGCGGTCAGCGTTCATATGGTCGCGTGCGGTTTCACGATGTGCGAAATGCTCGGCCTCGACATGACGCAAAAACGGTTCCGCTTGTTCGCGTTGACGCCGTGCGTCGGCGTTCTCGGCGTCGTCGTTACGTTGCCGATGTGGTTCCCGGTCTTCGCGTCGGCGATCTGCCTGACGATGCTTCCGATCGCTTACCTCATTTTCTTCATCTTGAACAACAAGCGCAGCTATCTCGGCGACGCGGTCGGCAAGGGCGGCAAACGCGTTTTCGTCAACGTTATGTTGACGTTGGCGCTCGTCTTCACGACGATCAGCGCGGGGATTTCCTTCAAGAGCGCCGTTTATGAAAAGCTCTTCCCGAAACCGACCCTCGCGATGTTGACGACCGACGCGACGAGCCTTGGTCAAACCGGCGATTATCAAGCGGCGTTGGCTAAAATCAACGCGGCGGAAGCGATGATTTTAGCGGAAGCAAGAGCGGAGCAGGGCCGACTTGCCAAGGAAAAAACGCGATTTGTCGACGGCGCGGAACAAAAGCTGATTGCCGCGAACGAAACGCTGAAAACGCGCGCTTTGGCCGCCGTCCAACAAATTAAGACGGAACTTGAAACGTTGCAAGACTTGGAAAAAGCGGCGAACGCGAAAATCGCCGACGCGATGAAAAAGGCCGACGCGACCGACGCGGACGCGCAAATTACAACGACGGTCGCGGAGTTGCAAAACGCGAAAGCGAATGCCGCGAACAAATTCGCCGACGCGACGAAGGCGTTGAACGCGGTCGCCGACGCGCGCAAGCTCTTGGCGAAGATCGAAAGCGATTGGAAGAAGGAAGCGCAAAAGACGAAGGAAGCGCAAACTTCGACCGACGCGAAATAATCGCTTTAAGCGGTTAAGTTGCCGCGTCTTGCCCGACTTCGCGCCGTTCGAGCGTTCGAGCGGCGCGCGTCGGGAAGTTTTGGCGAAAAAATCTCGACCAAAACGGTCGAGGGGCTGGAAATCGGCGCCGACGTCGATTATAATAGATAGAGCCGTCGAACTTTTAAAGGCGGCAAACGCAAGATAAAACGCAAGAACGAGGAACGACGAATGGCGGTCGATTGGGGAAAATGGAGAAAAGCGGCGAAACGACTCGGCGTCGCGTTGGTCGCTCTGATCGCGTCGACGGCGACCGCTTTCGCCGCCGAACCGACGTTGGCGGACGACGCGCCGGCGGCGTCGACGAGCGCGTCGGAGCGAACCCTTCCGGCGCCGCGCTTGGCCGATCGTTGGTTTTACGCGTCGTTCGGCGTCGAAAGCGACGAGCGCGCCGACGAGTTGGCGGCCCTGATTCGCCGCGCCTCCGCCGTCGGATACAACGGCGTCCTTTGGGCTTGCGGCGTCGAAAATTACTCGCGTTGGGACGACGCCCGGAAAGCGCGCTTGGCGAAGATTCGCGCCGTCGCCGACGAGGAAAACGTCGAAATTATCCCGATTCTTTGGTCGATCGGGTACGGAACGGCGCTCGGGTTCGACCAAAATCTCGCCGAGGGGCTGCCGGTTCGCGGCCTTCCGGCGCGCGCGGTCGACGGTCGCGTCGAGGCGGTCGCGACGCCGGTCGACGTTCCGAACGGCTCGCTCGAAAGCTGGAAAAACAACAGCCCGACCGATTACGTCTTTAACGACCAACCGGGAACGATTTCCTTCCGCGACGGCGACGTCGCGCGGTCGGGCTCCGCGTCGATTCGGTTTGAAAATTTCGCCGCCGACAAACACGGACACGGGCGGCTGATGAAAGAGATTCGACTCGAGCCGAGCCGCCTCTACCGCGCGTCGATTTGGTTCCGAACCGAGAACGTCCGCGGCAATTTAATGTTGCAAATTTACGACGAAAACGGCGCGCCGCTGGGGAGCGCTCGCCCGAAATACGACGCCGAGAGCGCGACCGATTGGACGCGAGTCTCCGCCGTTTTTCGCGCGCCGGAAGAGGGGAAAACGCGTCTTTACGCCGGCGTCTGGGACGGCGAAGACGGGCGCTTTTGGGTCGACGATTTAACGGTCGAGCCGGTCGGGTTGGTCAATCCGTTGCGTCGGCCCGGGACGCCGATCGTCGTCGCCGACGCGGAGAGCGGAACCGTTTACGACGAGGGGAAAGACTGGGTTCTGCCCGAGTTCTCGTTGCGCCTCTGGAACCCGAACGCCGAAAGCCAAACGCTGAAAATTCCCGAAGGAAGCCGAATTAAAGACGGTCAAGCGCTGAAGATCGACTATTATTACCCGCCGCTCGTCGGCGCGCCGCAAATTGGGACGTGCATGTCGGAGCCGAAACTTTACGAGTTCTTCGAAGAGTCGGCGCGCGGCGTCGTCGAAGCGCTCGCGCCGAAAAAATGGTTCCTCAGCATGGACGAAATCCGGTGCGCCGGAACGTGCGCCGCTTGCAAGGCGCGCGGCGTTTCGCTCGCCGAAATTTTGGTCGACTGCATTGCGAAACAGCGTAAAATCATTCGCGAAACGACGCCGGACGCCGAAATTTACATCTGGTCCGACATGCTCGACCCGAAACACAACGCCCGCGACAATTATTACGTTTGCGACGGCAGTTACGTCGGCGTTTGGGATTTGATCCCGAAAGATTTGATTATCAGCTGTTGGTATTACGAGATCCGCGAAGAGAGTATGAAATTCTTCTCCGAACGCGGGTTCAGAACGCAGGCGGCGGCGTATTACGACGTCGACTCGCTCGACACGAGTCTCGATTGGCTCGAAACGTGCGCGCGAACGCCCGGCTGCGTCGGTATTATGTACACGACGTGGCGTAAAAAATACGAGTTGCTCGAAGGTTTCGGGCGAGCGACGCTTGAAAGTCCGCTTCCTAAGGAATAACGAACGCATGACGGCTTTTTGTTTTGTTGTCGCGACCGTTCCGCTTGCGCTGTATTGGCTTGCGCTCGCTTGGCTGCATTTTCGTCCGCGACCGTTCGCGATCGACGGGCGGCGCGATTCTATCGCGCTTGCGTTCGCGCTTTTCGGCGTCTTTTTTATTGGGCCCGGTTCGGTAACGCCGTCGTTGGCCGCGTTGACGGCGTGGGGCGCGGGCGTTTGGCTTTTGTGCGGGCTTCTTTATTTTTGCGTCGTCGTTCTTTTGTCGTCGTCGCGGCGACCGCGACTTGTCGTTTACAACGCGACTTGCGAAGAGACGCGGGCCGTTCTGGAACGCGTCGCGCTTTTGCTCGATTCCGACGCGCGCTGGGCCGGGACGGCGTTGGAGGCGCCGAATCTCGACGTTCGACTTTACGTCGACGGCGCCGCGTTGGGGCGCGTCGCGACGTTGGTCGGGCTCGACGCGCCGCGTTCGCGAAACGGTTGGCTTCTCTTGGAGAAGGAGTTGCGCGGCGAATTAGCGCGTTTGAAGTCGCCGCGCGGTCGCGCTTGGGCGGCGTTCGCGGCGCTGGGCGGGAGCGCGCTTCTTGCCGCCGTCGTCGTTCTTTGGACGCGTCAAGAGGCGATCGCGGACGCGTTAAGTTTTTATCTTTTCGTTTGACGCGAACGAATCGCGCGCTTTTTTAGGACGGTCGTATGAGCGATAAAAACGAACATTGGTGGCGGGATTTTCTCGTCGTTTCGGCGCGCACCGACGTCGGGATGCGTCGTTCGAACAACCAAGACTCTTTCGCGACGGAACCGGCGGCGACGCCGCGGCTCGGGAAAACGCGCGGTCATCTCTTTGTCGTCGCGGACGGTATGGGCGCGCACGCGGCGGGGGAACTCGCCAGCAAAATGGCCGCGACGCTAACGACGCAATCGTATTTTAAACGCGTCGAGCAATCGCCTCCGGAAGCGCTTCGCGACGCTCTGCTCGACGCGCACGCCGAAATCCGCAAACGCGGCGAAAGCGACGAAGCGTTCCGCGATATGGGGACGACGTGCGACGCGCTCGCGATTTTGCCCGAAGGCGCGCTCGTCGGACACGTCGGCGACAGTCGCGTTTATCGCCTTCGCGATCGAACGATCGAGCAACTGACGTTCGATCATTCGCTCGTTTGGGAAGCGCGGCGGCTCCCGAATTCGCATCCGGCGTTTCAAAAATTAACGAATATTCCGAAAAACATTATTACGCGGTCGCTCGGCCCGACCGAATCGCTCGTCGTCGACGTCGAGGGGCCGTTCCCGTTGCGTCCGGGCGATGCGTTTTTGCTCTGCAGCGACGGGCTTTCCGGGCAGTTCGAGGATTCGGAAATCGGGCAAATTCTCGAAGTCTTCCAGCCGGAGGAAGCGACCGAAACGCTCGTCAATTTGGCGAACTTGCGCGGCGGCCCGGACAACATAACCGTCGTCGTCGCAAGATATAAAGCGGAGCCGAATTGGGTGGAGCTGGGGCGCGAAATCGAGCGAGCGGAGCGCGCGCAAGCGAAGAAAAAGCCGACTTCGACGCTCGCTTGGACGGCGCTTGCGTTGGCGATCGCGTCGTTTGGCGCGGCGGTTTGCGGTTTTGCCGGCGTTTTGGGCGCGTCGGGAGCGGCGGTTGGCGTCGGCGTCGGCGCGGCGGCGTTGGGCGCGGGTTTCGTCGGGCTCTTCGCTTGGGGCGTTCGCGACCGTTGGAGCGCGGAGAGCGACGAGTGGAGCGAAAAAACTTGGGGCGCCGGGCCTTACGTTCGCGCGTCCGCGGCGCCGAACGTCGAGTTTTGCGAAAAAGTCGCCGACGTTTGCGACCAACTTTGCGACGCGATGCGCGAACAGCAAATTTTCGCGCCCGATTGGGACGGCGTCGCCAACGCGAGAGCGCAAGCGAAAACGGCGTTCGAGCGCGGCGACTTCGCCGGTTCGCTCCGCGCCGACGCAAGCGTCATTAATTATATGATGAGCGAACTCAAAAAGAACGCGCCGACGCAACGTTAAACAAGGGAAGCGGGGAAGAGTCGGTAAAATCGGAGGATTGTGCGGAATTTCTTTCGCGTCGGCGGCGACGAAGGGCGGTCGCGCGCCTTGGTTCCCGGTTGACGTTTTGAAAAAATTTTTTAAACTGAGGGGAACGGGGCGCTCCGGACGAGCGTCGGAACGCGTTTTCGAAACGAAATTGAGAAAACGGTCGCCGAAGCGCGGAGAGACCGTAAAAAGCGGAGAGTCGAGAGAAGAATGCTGGCGAAACGAGTGATTCCGTGTTTGGACGTTTGCGGCGGGCGCGTCGTCAAGGGAACGAATTTTGTACGGTTGCGCGACGCCGGGGACCCGGTCGAGGTCGCGAAGCGGTACGAGCGCGAGGGCGCCGACGAGTTGGTTTTTCTCGACATCACCGCGAGTCACGAGGAGCGCGACACGATCGTCGACGTCGTGCGGCGGACGGCGGACGTCGTCTTTATGCCGCTGACGGTCGGGGGCGGGATTCGAACGGTCGACGATTTCCGCAAGATTTTGAACGCCGGCGCCGACAAGGTGTCGATCAACTCGTCGGCGGTGAAGACGCCCGATTTGATCGACGCGGCCGCCGCTCGTTTCGGGAGCCAATGCGTCGTCGTCAACATCGACCCGAAGCGCGTAATCCGCGACGGGAAAGAGTTTTGGGAAGTTTTTATTAACGGCGGACGGCTCGGAACCGGGCTCGAAGCGGTCGCTTGGGCGCGCGAGGTCGAGAGTCGCGGCGCCGGGGAAATCGTTTTGACGTCGATGGACGGCGACGGGACGAAAAACGGGTACGACCTGCCGATTTTGAAGGCGGTCGCGAACGCGGTGAAGATTCCGGTCGTCGCGAGCGGCGGCGCGGGCGAGCCGAAGCACTTCGTCGAAGCGGTAACGGAGGCGAACGCGTCGGCGGTTTTAGCCGCGAGCGTCTTCCATTACGGCGAATATTCGATCGCGGAAGTCAAGGAAGCAATGCGCGCCGCCGGGATTCCGGTTCGAATTCCGACGACGCCGAGCGTTTGACGGCGAAAATCGGCGAAAATCGAGCGTTTCGGCTTAGCTCCGAGGAACGCGAACGCCGATAATAACGTCAAAAGAGCGTCGAGATCGGCGTTCGCGCGTCGACGAAAATGAAGAAACAGCGAAGACGGGAAGAATAGAGAATTTAGGTTGAATGAAACGAGGCGACGCGGCGTCGGAAACGGCGCGTTTCGGCTCGAAGCAAGTGAACGGAGAAAAAGAACGCATGTCGACCCCCGAATCCGGCGCGACTCCCGATCGCGTCTTTAGAAAGAAGAAGGAACTTGAAATCGACCGCCTTTTCCAAGCGTTGGTTAAGCTCTCGGGGAGCGACCTTCACTTGAAAGTCGACCGTCCGCCTTACGTTCGCGTCAAGGGGAGCCTGCGCACGCTCAACCGCGGCCCCATCGACGACGAAGAAATGAACCGCCTCATCTTCCCGATGATGGACGAGCGCAACCGCAAAATTTACAACGACACCGGCGGGGCGGACTTCGCGCACACCTGCGTCGTCGACGGCGTTACCTGGCGTTTCCGCGTCAACGTGTTGACGCAAATGGGGCACGTCGGCCTCGTCGCGCGTCGTATTAACAACTTCATTCCGGAACTCGAAAAGCTGCACATTCCGCCGGTTCTTTACGAACTCTGCAAGTTCAGCCAAGGGATGATTTTGTTGGCCGGCGTCACCGGTTCCGGGAAGTCGACGACGATCGCGTCGATGCTCAACTGGATCAACAAAAACTACAACAAGCACATTCTGACGCTCGAAGACCCGATCGAGTTCATGTTTACCGAAGAAAAGTGCTTGATCAACCAGCGCGAAATCGGTCAAGACGTCTGCGACTTTGAAGTCGGGATGAAACACGCCGTCCGCGAAGACCCGGACGTCATGCTCGTCGGGGAAATGCGCGACCGCGAAACGTTCGAAACCGCGATTCACGCCGCCGAAACGGGCCACTTGGTCTTCGGGACGATTCACGCCTCGACCGCGCCGTCGACGATCGGCCGTATTTTGGACCTTTTCCCGGCGAACATGCACAAGGCGATTCGCGGCGCCATCGCGATGAACATGAAGGGGATCGTCGCGCAAAAGCTGCTGCCGTCGATTTTGCCGGGCGTCCAACGCGTTCCGACGTGCGAAATCATGATCGTCAACAGCATTATCCGCAAGTTGATTTTGGAAGGCGAAGACGAAAAGCTCGGCGACGCGATCCGCATCAACGCGCAGGAAGGGATGCAAGACTTCACGATGTCGCTTAAGTACCTCGTTCAAGCGAAGAAAATCGACCGCGCGACGGCGTTTGAAGTCGCGCCGAACATCGAGTCGCTTAAGATGGCGCTCAAAGGCATCGAAGTTAAGGAGCCGGGGATTTTGTAATCTCGGTTCGGTTCGCGGCGGTTTCGGCTCGGCGTTTTCGGGACGAGCCGCCGTCGCTTAACGCTTAATAGCGGAAAAATAACGATTTCGGAAAACTAACGTTCAAGAGAAAAACGAGGGAGCGCGCGTCCGCCGACCGGTCGACCGCGTTTCCGACAGGGGAGCGTCGACGTTGAAACGATCTCTTAAAATAATGAAGTTCGTCGGTTTGTTTGCGTTCGCGGCGTTGTTCGCGACGGCGTGCGGTTCCGACGCGGTTTGGGCCGGCGGCGTCGGCGGTTGGCGCAACGACGGAATGACGATTTGCCCGATCAAATTGGCGATTCTTCTCGTCGTTTATATGAGTTGGCTCGCGTCGACGAGTTGGATTAACAACGACGCGGAGCGTCTCGGCGACCCCGACCGTTCCTTTTGGAACGGGATGAACATGATCGCGTTCGCCGTCGGGATGTTGGCCGCGCTCTTTATCCCGATTTTCTGGGCGGGGCTTCCGGTCGTTATTTTGGCGTGGATTATCCCGAACATGATTTACGTCAAAGCGCGCAACAAGAACATGCTCGACGCCGACAAAGTGATGACGGTCGGGCACCTGACCTTCTGGTTCCGCACTAAAGTCTTGAGACAAAAGGTGAAACCGAAGGCGCTTCCCTACGAAGGCGGCTCGACGATTCAACTCGGCGCGTTGGGAAAAGACGTCGAGGAGCAAGCGCTCGTCGGGCGACTTTTCCGTTCGCGTCAAGTGAACAACGCCGTCGGTTACACCCTCTTCCGCGAACTCCTTTATCACGCGCTGCACAACCGCGCGACCGACGGCGCGATCGAGTTCGGCGCCGAGGAAACGAAGTTCCAATACCAACTCGACGGCGTTTATCACCCGGTAACCGACGCGTTTAAGAACCCGTGGACGCGCGAGGAAGCCGACTCCGTCGCCGAAGCCGCGAAGTTTCTGATCGGCGCGAACCCGAAAGACCGCCGCTCGCGTCAAAGCGGCATGTTCCGGATGTTTTACGACAAAAACAAAAAGGGCAAGCCGCTGACCTGCGACGCTTTGCTCGAAACGGCGGGAACGCCGACCGGCGAAATGTTTCGCGTTTCCTTCAAGTTCCAAGCGGCGCGCCTCCGCACGCTCGACGAAATCGGCGTCTCGCCCGAACGTCAAGGGAAGATGCGCGAGTTGATCAACTCCGAAAACGGCCTCGTCGTTTTGGCCGCCGCGCCGCACCAAGGGCTGAAGACGCTCACGACCGTCGCGTTCAACACCGCCGACCGTTTCACCCGCGACTTCGCGACCGTCGAAGACGTGCAAAACCCGTATGAAACGATCGAAAACATTACGCTCAACACGTACGACTCCGGCAAGGGCGAAACGCCGATGAATATTCTCGGCGACGTCTTCTTCAAAGAGCCGAAAGTCGTGTTGGTGCGCGACATGGTAACGACCGAAGCGTGGAAACTTTGCTGCGACGAAGTGAAAAACGACCGTCTTATCATCTCGACGCAACGCGCTAAGGACGCCGTCGGCGCGCTGATCGCGCTCCTGCAAAACGGCGTCGATAAAAAGGCGCTCGCCGACGCAATGACGGCGGTGATCGCGCAAAAACTCGTCCGCCGCCTCTGCGACGAGTGCAAGGAAGAGATCAAGCCGAATCCGCAAATTTTGAAGAATCTCGGACTCGACCCGAAAACCGAAAAGCTTTGGCGCAAACGCGTTCGACCGCAAGTCGAGCCGGGCCAACGCGACTATTACGTCCCGTGCGAAGTCTGCCGCGACGTCGGTTACCAAGGGCGCGTCGCGATTTTCGACCTCCTCGAAATCAACGACGAAATGCGGCAAATCATCGCCGCCGACGCCGATTTGGCCGCGAAAGACAAAGCGCTTCGCGCCGCGGCGATCAAGAGCGGGCAGCGCGGTTTCCTGGTCGACGGCGCTCGACTGGTGAGCGAAGGCGTTACGTCGTTCGAAGAGTTGGTTCGCGTCCTGAAATAACGGCGGCGCAAAGGGCGGCGACGCTTGCTTTTTCCGGTTCCTTAGTCGACGGAAAACGACAAAGCGTCGCTTCCCGCTCAACGACGGCAAATATTCGGCAACATCGAGATTAAGGCGATAAAATAAGGCGATAAAATATTATGATGGGGCTTCCTATTAGCTTTGTGGTCGCGGCGGTTCTGATGGGGATCGCGGGCTTCGCGTTTTGGCATAAAATGAAGATTTGGAGCGTGTCGATTCAAGGCTTCAATCTGATGTTCGCGACGCTCTTCGCGATCGGTTTGTTCGAGTTGGTCGCGAATCAGCTCGACAACGCGATGTCGTTCATGGCGTATTATAACGACATGCTGGCGTTTATGGTCGTTTTCATTGTGGTTCTCGCGATCTTGATGTTCATAACGAGCATGATCACGAAGAACGACCTTTGGTTCTCGAAGAAAGCGGACGGAATTGCGAAGTGGATCGCGTTGTTCGTGATTTTCGGCAGTTTCTGCGGCACCGGCGTTTTCGTCTTCTTCATGACGATGCCGGAGAAACCGCGCGACACGGCGCCGCCCTTTACGATGAAAGTCGTCGACTTTATGTCGAAAGGTTCCTTGAAACCGTTGATCGGGTCGTCGACGTTTGATTCGGGCGCTTTTGTTTCGAATCAGTTGAAGCGCAACAAAGAAGTGTTCGACCAAGTTTACGACGACGGTTCCGAAGAAGGCGGGTCTTGGAAGTACGGCGGCGAGTGATCGCGATCGGCGCGCGGCGAAATTTGCGTCGCGGCGGCTGTAATTGTTTAAAATCGGCGTTTTCGCGTTGCGGAGACGCCCCCTTTTCTTCTTTTAACGCAAAGGAGCCGGCGCGATGGCCGACCAATTGAAGCCTTTGGAAAAAACGTCTTCCTCTTTGTTCGACGCGCTGAGCGCCGACGCGAGCGTCGCGAACGCTTCGAACGCGGCGGACGAGCTCGTTTCAAAGCGGGCGTCCGTTTTGGCGATCGTTTCGGCGGTCGCCGGCGCGCTTTCGTTTTTGTCGCTCTTGAATTTGGGCTTTTTGTTCTTTTCGGCGTTCGGCGCGTTGGCGGCGATTTTCGCGTTGGCGGCGATCGCGAAGTCCGGCGGCGAATTGGTCGGGCGGTCTTGGGCGCTCGGCGGTTTGGCGTTGGCGTTGGCCGGAGCGATTTCCGGCCCGCTTTGCGTCGCGACGTACCGCGCCGACTTCGACGCGCAAGCGGACGAGTTTTGCCAAATTTGGTTCGACGCGGCGAAAAAGGGCGACGTCTTGACGTTGCGGCAACTGACGCGTTCGCATTGGGACCGTCCGCCGATTATCGACGAAAACGACGCGATCAAATATTGGGCGACGTCGACGCAAGACGAGGACGGGCACCGCGAGCTTCACTCGTTCTTGGCGAACCCGACGATTTTGACGTTGGCCGCGCTCGGCGACCGCGTTAAACCGACCTTTTACGCGACCGAATCGCAAACGATCAACGCGAAAGCCGAAGTCGCGACGCGGGTTTACGCCGTAACGGTCGCGCCCGAAAAAGAGGGCGAAGCGAAACAAACGTTCTTCTTGAAATTGACGGTCGAACGTCGGTTGCGCAAGACGGCGCGCGGCGAAAAGTCGATCGGTTGGAACGTCCATCCCGGCGACTGGCGCCCGGTCGAACTCGACGAAAACGGTCGTCCGATTCTTAAAGTCGTCGAATGACGCGGCCCGAAGCGAAGTTGTTTAATTTTCGCGACGTTCTCGACGACGGCGGGCTGATCGCGCGGCGGCGCGGCGATTACGAACGTCGCGTCGAGCAGTTGGAGATGGCCGCCGAAGTCGACGCGGCGTTGCGCGAGCGCCGTCATTTAACGGTCGAGGCCGGCACCGGCGTCGGCAAAAGTTTCGCGTATCTCGTTCCGGCGATTCTTTTCGCCGTCGAAGACCAAGTTCGCGACTACCGTCCGGACGAAGCGTTCCCTTGGGGCCCCGACGAAGCGCCGTCGGGGGCGGGCGCGTCCGAAAATTCTTCCGATTCTCCGAAAAAAACGGGCGCCGGCGCCGCGCCGTCGGAAAGCGCCGCGTCGCGGACGTTGAGCGAGCGAATCGAAGCGGCGAAAGCGGCGGCGTCGGAAATTTTGCGCCCGCAAGAGACGCTTCGAAACGGCGGCGACGGGGAGGAAACGCCGCGTCCGAAAAGCGCGTTCGGCGTTCTCGAAGACGGCGCCGAGTCGACCGCCGAGACGCGACGCGTCGTCGTTTCGACGCATACGATCGGCTTGCAGGAGCAGCTTTTCGAGAAGGACGCGCCGTTTCTGACGTCGATTTTGCCGTTCGAGTTCTCGGTCGCGTTGGTCAAGGGCCGCTCGAATTACCTTTGTCGGCGGCGGTTCGCGTCGGCGGCGAAGTCGGCGGCGGGCGGAACGCTCTTCGAAACGGACGAGCAAAAAGAGTTCGAGCGGTTGAAGAAATGGCTCGAAACGACCGTCGACGGTTCCCTTTCCGACCTGTCGCCGACGCCGAATCCGGAAGTTTGGAACGAAATCTGCTGCGAACAGGGGAACTGTCTCGGACGCAAGTGCCCGTTTTTCGAGCGTTGCTTTTACGCGAAGGCGCGGCGGCGGCTCGACTCGGCGAAAATTTTGATCGTCAATCACGCGCTTCTTTTCAGCGATTTGGCGATTCGCAACATCGGCGGCTCGATTTTGCCCCGATACGACGCGGTGATTTTCGACGAAGCGCATACGATGGAGCAGGTCGCGGCGGAACACCTCGGCGTCGAGCTGTCGCAGTATCAGATAGACTACCTTCTTAATCGACTTTATAACGACCGAACGAACCGCGGCTTGCTCGTCGAGGAAATGGCGCGGGTTCCGTTCGGCGCGGACAAGGAGACGTTCGAGCGGGCGGCGCGTTGGGTCGACGACTGCCGATTCCGCGCCGAGGAGTTTTTCGCGTCTTTGGCCGATTGGTTGGCGGCGCGACCCGGTTCGTCGGGGCGCGTTTTCGAGCGGAAAATCGTCAAAAACGGGCTTTCGGAGGGGCTCGCGCGGCTCCGCGACGCGCTTCGCAACGCGTCCGATTCGCTCGAAGACCCGGCGCGGCGGCAGGAGTACGTCGCGGCTCGAACGCGGGTCGAGGCGTTTTTGTCGGCGCTCGACGATTGGCTCGAACAGCGGGCGGAAAACTTTGTTTATTGGCTCGAAAAATCGCGTTCGCGGGGGCGGTTGAAAATCGTTATGAAGGCGGCCCCGGTCGACGTCGCGCCGATTTTGCGCAAGACGCTTTTCAACGTCGTTCCGACCGTCGTCGCCGCGAGCGCGACCTTGACGACCGCGACGCCGAAAAGTCGCAAAAAGTCGGGAAAAAGCGGCGCGAACGGAGCGTCCGAAGCGAACGGCGCGACGCCGGGCGGCGCCGATTTCGACGCGGCGTCGGCGGAGGAAACGCGTCGAGCGTTCGCGTTTTTCCGGTCGCGGGTCGGCTTGTCGGACGCTCGGGCGCGGGCGCTCGGGAGTCCGTTCGATTACCGCCGTCAAATGACGCTCGTCTTGGCGCGCGGGCTCGAACTCGACGACGAAACGGCGCGGCGGCGCGGAATCGGCGACGGCGCCCGAGCGGCGGTCTACGAACGGCGGTTTTACGCGGCGCTTCGGGAATATATCGCCGAAACGGACGGCGGCGCGTTCGTCCTTTTTACCAACAACGAGCGAATGCGGCGGGCGACCGAGGCGCTTTTCCCTTGGTTCGCGGAGAACGAGTATCCGTTTTTCTCGCAGTCGGAGGGCTTGCCGCGTCAGAAGATGGTGCGAGCGTTCAAGGAGACGGAACGGAGCGTTTTGTTCGGCGTCGACTCGTTTTGGCAAGGCGTCGACGTGCCGGGCGCCGCGCTCCGAAACGTTATCATCGTTAAGTTTCCGTTTTTGGCGCCGGAGCAGCCGCTCGTCGAAGCGCGCCTCGAAGCGATCGAAGCGCGCGGCGGCTCGTCGTTCCGCGATTACTTGCTTCCGACGGCGATTTTGAAATTTAAACAGGGCGTCGGGCGGTTGATTCGGACGAAATCGGACGTCGGCCAAGTCGTCGTTCTCGACCCGCGGGTTCATACGAAGTCGTACGGTCGCGAGTTTTTGCGCGCGCTCCCGGACTGCAAAATCCGAATCGACGACTTTTCTTGACTAATTTCGTCGAAATTGGCGCGGACGCGGCGCTTTTTGGCGGGCTTTTCGTTGGGCGGCGCTTTGCGTCGCGGCAAATTCGGGTAAAATAAATGGAAGCGGGCGCGGCGTTTTCCGACTTTCGAAAGCGCGGCGCCGACGAACGACGCGTCCGAACGACGCGTCCAAACGGCGGAAGCGAAAGCGACTCGAACAAGAAAGCGAAACGACGGCGATGAAAAAGTTTTACATTGAAACGGTCGGTTGTCAAATGAACACGCTCGACTCGGAACTCGCGGCGGCGGAACTGATTTCCGCCGGTTGGGAGCGAACCGAGACGCGCAAGGACGCCGCGCTTTTGCTCTTCAACACCTGCAGCGTTCGCGAACACGCCGAGGAGAAAATTTACAGCGCGCTCGGACGCTTGAAGCATTGGAAGACGCAAAAGCCGGGAAGCCTGATCGGCGTGATGGGGTGCATGGCGCAAAAAGACCAAACGACGATTTTCCGCCGCGCGCCGCACGTCGACGTCGTCGTCGGGCCGGGGCAGATCGACCGTCTCGTCGCTTTGGTCGCCGACGCCGCCGCGACCGGAGCGCAACAGATCGCGGTCAGCGTCAACCGCTTCGAGAACCGCAACGCGCCGGGCGCCGTTCGCGAATCGTTCCGCCAACACGACCCGAAACGCTTGCCGGGCGTCCGTCCGCGCGTCTTTCAGGCGATGGTGCGCATCATGTTCGGCTGCAATAAGTTCTGCTCGTACTGCGTCGTCCCGAGCGTTCGCGGCCCGGAACAATCGCGCCCGCCGAAGGATATTTTGAACGAAATTCGAACCCTCGCCGACCAAGGTTGCGTCGAAGTAACGCTCCTTGGGCAAACGGTCAATAGTTACCGTTACGTCGAGGGAGAAAAGACGACGCGCCTCGCCGATTTGCTCGTCGAAATCGACAAAATCCCGGGAATCCGCCGCGTTCGCTTCGTCAGCTCGTACCCGACGGACATGTCGGACGCCTTGCTTCAAGCGGTGCGCGACCTGCCGACGGCGACGCCGTATTTGCACGTCCCGGCGCAACACGGCTCGAACGCGGTTCTCGAGCGGATGCGGCGCCGGTATACGGTCGAGGAATATAAAGACTTGTGCGACCGGATTTATGAAACGATTCCGGGCGCCGCGATCACGAGCGACTTCATCGTCGGTTTCTGCGGCGAAACGGAGGAGGAGTTCGCGCAAACGGCGGAGTTGATTAAGTACGCGCGGTTTAAAAATAGTTTCATTTTTAAATATTCGGTGCGACCCGGCAACGAAGCGGCGCGAACGATGGTCGACGACGTGCCGGAAGAGGTGAAAAAGCGGCGGAACAACGAGCTTCTCGCGGTTCAAGACGCGATTTGCGCCGAGTGGAACGCGTCGTTCGTCGGGAAGACGGTCGAAATTTTGGTCGAAGGGCCAAGTAAAAAGGAAGCGCGGCAAACGACGTCGAACGCCGAAGAAGCCCTGTACGCCGACGCGGAACCGCTCGAAGCGACCGTCGACGCGACCGGAAACGTCGCGCCGATTCCGCCGCAAGCGTCGCCGCAAACGTCGACCGGGCAAGTCGTTAGCGCGGAAGAAATGTTGGTCGCGTCGCGACCGGGCGTCTTCGCGCCGTCCGACGAAATCGTCCAACTGACCGGGCGAACCGTTTGCGACCGCGTCGTCGTCTTCAACGGCCCGCGCTCTCTTGCCGGCGAGTTCCGCCAAGTGAAGATCGTCGACGGTTCTCCCTTCACCCTGATGGGTGAGTTGGCGGATTAGCGAAACTGCGTAAAATGGGCAAATCGCCAAACGCCGCGCCGAGAAAGACGAACCGTCGCGGCGTTTTTTACTTGAGCGGCGGAACGAGCGCGAATCCGGAGGAAGCGACCGAACGCGATTTCCGTCGGGCGAACTTCGGAGGTAAAGGCGAACGCGGTTTCCGTCGGGCGAACTTCGAACGCGAACGAGGAGCGGCGGGGAAAGCGTTCAATTTTTAAAACGCTCAAAGCGCCGAAAGTCGCGCGGCGCTAAGAGGTGAAAAGGCGCCGAAAGTCGCGCGGCGAAGAAAACGGCGAAACGTCGCGCGACGCAAGAAACGAAAAAAGCTCCGAAAGCGATTTCGGAGCTTTCAAGTGGGCGCACATGGACTCGAACCATGGACCTCGTCCTTATCAGGGACGCGCTCTAACCAAACTGAGCTATGCGCCCAACCGCGAGAGGGAAGAAAGTTCTTTCCCCTAACAACGCTATTATTCTAACGCGTTTTCCAAAAAACGCAAGGGGCGAAACGTCGTTTTTTGACGTTTTTCTCAAAATTTCTCAAATTTTCTCAAAAAACGCCAAACGGCGCGAAAAAAAGGTTGAAAAATGTTTCGGAAACGATGCGCCGCCGCGTTCGCCGCCTAAAAAAGCGACGGCCCCCGATTTCCGAACGAAAACCGAGGGCCGAGAACGCAAACGTCGACGGCTAACGAAAGTTAGCGTCGCGCCGACGCGTTGTTAAAGTCGGCGCTTTGCGTCGAGTTTTTCGACTACTTCCACGCTTCGAGGTAGCGGGCCAACTTATGCATGTCGCTGCCGACTTTGATCGGGCGTTGGTAAGCGCGAAGTTTGCTCATGTTGATGAGGTCTTCGAACGCCGGGAAGGTGAGGCCCATCGGGTCGGAACCGCTGTTGACCGAGATCATGACGCCGTTCTTGCCGTCTTCGCAGAGCGCGCGGTAGCAGCCGACGCCGATTTGGCTGCCGACGATGACGTCGTAAGCCGTCGGTTGGTTGCAGCGAACTTCGTAACCGAATTGCAAACCGTTGAATTTGCGGCTCTTGCCGGTGCGGCGTTTGTATTCTTCCGCCATCAAACGGCCCAAACGGGACGAGTATTTGAGCTGCGAAACCGGGAAGTGCCCGAAGGTGTCCGGTTTGAGCGATTGATATTCGTCCATCGAAATGCACTTTTTGATTTCTTCTTGCGGAAGGAATTCGGCGACGCCTTCGGAGATGATCGCGACGAACGCTTTTTTGCCTTCTTTTTCGCGAGCGATCACGAGGTCGACCAAGTGATTAACGACGTGCGACATGTCGACGATCGTGCGCATGACCGGTTTGCCGTCCGCGTCGAGGACTTCCTTGCCGGTTTCCGGGTCGATCGTAACTTCGGTCGTTTTCCAGCTTTCGTCGATATCTTCGAGACCGACGACCGCGCTGGCTTCGCCGGCGATCGAGGCGCCGTAAGCCAACCAAGCCGCGGCGCGGCCCATCAATTGGCAAACGAAACCGGCGCCCGCCGCTTCGCTGTCCGCCAAGAGGTTGCGAACTTGCTTCGCGAGGAGTTCGACCGCGGTGAAGTAACCGAACGTGAACGGAATGCCTTCGTAGTCGTTGTCGATCGTTTTCGGGAGGTGGACGACCTTAATGCGTTTCGCGTCGGCCGGTTTGCGGTCCATGAAGAGCTTGAACTTCGCGGCGGTCGTGAGGGTGTCGTCGCCGCCGATCGAGACGAGCGCGTCGATACCGAGCGAGCAGAGCGCTTGGTAGACGGTTTCCATCGGGGCGAGCTTTTCGACGTCTTCGAGGTCGGCCGGCGTTTTGAGGTGTTTGCCCGGGTTGGCGCGCGCGGTGCCGATGCAGATGCCTTGACGGGTGCGGAGCCCTTCGGCGGTGCATTTGTCGAGACGGACGTACGCTTCGCCTTCTTTCAGAACGTCGCCTTCTTTGTAGTCGACGAGGTGCGTGTAGCCGTTGAGCATGCCGTAAACTTCGATACCGGCGCGAGCGAAGCAGATCGCGGCGCCGCCGATGACGGCGTTCGCGGCCGGGGCCGGCCCGCCGGAGAAGAGGATGGCGACTCGTTTAATGTCCGTGTTCGGACGCGAAGGACTGTCAAGCGCGGTGCTCATATTGGGAAAACCTTTCCGTTGGGATAAAATGTCGAAATCGGGGAAACCGGGCGAACCGCGGCGGCGAGCGAAGCTCGGCAAGCGAGCGAAACTCGACAAACGAGCGAAACTCGACAAACGAGCGAAACTCGACAAACGAGCGAAGCACGGCAAGCGAGCGAAACTCGACGGCGCGGAGGCGGTTAAAAGTCGCGATTTCAACGGTCGACGAAAGAGGAGCGGCGCGCCCGAAACGGTCGAAAGAACGCGTCGACCCGCTCCGCTCCAAAATCCATTAACTCTATTTTATTACAAGCGGAAAATTTTGCAATCGGGACGGCGAACAATTTCCGCGCTTTCGAGTTTTATTGGGAGCGGAAAATTTTGCGATCGGGGCGGCGAACGCTTTTCGCGCTTGCGAGTTTTGTTGGGAGCGGAAAATTTTGCGATCGGAGCGGCGAACGCTTTGCGCGCTTGCGAGTTTTGTTGGGAGCGGAAAATTTTGC
>JAFTUJ010000453.1 GCA_017466305.1 Thermoguttaceae bacterium | reverse complement strand
TCCCCGTTTTAACGCCCGACGACCGTTTTTCGCCGCCAACGAACGACCGTCGCCGGGAGAATCGCCTTGATTTTGCGCCGACGCGAGCGCCGTTCGACCCCGCCGACGCCGTTTTGCTCCGACGAGAACGTTCCGATGAAACTCACGTTAGCCGAACCGCGCGGTTTTTGCTCCGGCGTCAACCGAGCGATCAACATCCTCGAAGACGTCGTTCGCAACGAAAAAGAACGCGCGTACGTTTATCATGAAATCGTGCATAACGCCTGGGTCGTTCGCGATTTTCAACGTCGCGGCGTCGTTTTTGTCGAGTCGCTCGACGACGTTCCGGACGGCGCGCTCCTTCTTTTCTCGGCGCACGGGGTCTCGCCGCAAATCCGCGTCGAAGCGGCGGCCCGCGGAATCCGCGCCATTGACGCGACCTGTCCGCTCGTTCACCGGATTCACCAGCAAGTTCGCGACTACGCCGACGCCGGGTATCGGATAATTTTCATCGGCAAACGCGGGCACGACGAAGTCGTCGGAACGCTCGGCGAAGCCCCGGACGCGACGACGCTCGTTTCGTCCCTCGACGAAATCGCGTCCTTGCCCGACTTCCCGCCGACGCAGCGGATGACGTATTTAACGCAAACGACCCTTTCCGTTTCGCAAGCCGCCAAAATCGTCGACGCGCTTCGGGAGCGTTATCCGCAGCTCGAAGACCCGAACGTCGAAGGCATTTGTTACGCGACGCAGCAACGACAAGACGTCGTTCGCCGGTTGGCGCCGCAACACGACCTCACCATCGTCGTCGGCAGCGTCAACAGTTCGAACTCGAAACGCTTGGCCGACGTTTCCCGCGAAGTCGGCGTTCCGGCGTACCTCGTCGACGGCGTTGAAGACCTCCCTTGGCACGCGCTGAAACCGGACTCCGCCGTCCTCATCACCGCCGGAGCGAGCGCGCCGGAGAGCGTTTTCCAAACTTGCGTCCATTTTTTGCGCGACGTTTGAGCGATTCGCCGCCCAACTTTACCGATTTCAACGGTTTTAACGCCGCTTTATCCGCGTTCTAAACCGTCGAGCGCGTTCTTTCGCTCGTTGCGTCGCTTACTTCCTTCGCCTCTTTCGATTTCAGGAGCGATATTATGTCGACGCGACGTATTTCTTTCCTCGCGGCGGCGCTTTGCGCGATTTCCGCAAACTTCGCCGATTCCAACGTTTTTAACGCCTCCGACGCCCCCCTTTTCGCCGCCGAACCGGTCGAAATCGCCGCGACGACGAACGCCGACCGGCTCCAAAATCCGCGCAAAAAGTTGATTCAGCTCGGTTGGGACATTCCGACGACCGACTACATGCGGCGGCATTGGGAGCAAATGGACGCGACCGAGCCGTTCGACGGCTTAATTTACGACCTCGCCGCGACGACCGCCGACGGGCGCCGGGTTTCGAGCCAACGTCTTTTCGACGGCAAGCCTTGGAACCGCGCCGACTTCGACGCGGCGTTGGCCGACTTGCAAGCCTGCCAATTTAAGCGTTTGCGACATAATTTCATCCGAATCAACTTCCATCCCGGCGGGTTCGATTGGGCCGACGACGCCGGTTGGGCCGCCGCTTCGAAGAACGCCGCGATCTGCGCCGAGATCGCTCGCAAAACGAACGGCGGGCTGTCGCTCGACTTCGAGTCGTACGGCGCTCAAATCTTCAAGTTCGACGCAAAATCGGGCCGAACGTTCGCCGAAACGAAGGCGCTCGCGAGAAAGCGCGGGAAGCAGTTCGGCGGCGCGATCGTCGCGGAGTATCCGAACGTCGTTCTCCTTTGCCTTTGGATGAACTCGATCAACTTTTACGCGGCGGATTCGGCGACCGCTTCCCCGGAGGCGGCGCTTTCGGGCGCGGGTTACGGGCTTCTTCCGGCGTTTATCGACGGTCTGCTCGACGCGGCGGCGCCGGAAACGACGTTCGTCGACGGTTGCGAAAACGGTTACTACATGAACGGCGTCCAAGAATACCAACGGGCGGCGCTCGACATGATCTCGGCGACCGGCCCGGGCGCGCGCCTCGTTTCGCCGGAAAATCGCGTCAAGTATCGAACGCAAGTTCAAGCGGGGTTCGGGTTCTATCTCGACATGTACTCGAACCCGCCGACGTCGAATTATTACCGCGGGCCGGAGCCGGGCGAGACGCGTTTCGAGCGGTTGGCGGCGAACCTCCGCGCCGCTTGGGAGGCCGCCGACGAGTACGTTTGGGTTTACGGCGAGCAAAAGCGTTGGCGTCCGGTCGATTCGGAAGCGTCGCAATCTTGGGCGCCGAAAACGGAGCCGACGTCTTGGGAAAACGCGCTTCCCGGTTTGACCGCGCTCCTTAACGAACTTTCCGACCCGACCGGTTCGCTTCGGGAGGCGAGCGCTCGTTTCGCCGCCGACCCGAACGCGAAAAATTTGATCGCAAACGGCGATTTTTCGCAAGTTAACGCGAACGGAACGGTCGCCGATTGGGATACTTGGCGACTCGAAGAGACCGGCGGCGAGTTCCGCGCTCTCGACGGCGCGGCGGGAGCGTTCGGCGTTACGGACGGCTGTTACCTGCAAGCGACGCCGGTTAAACCGGGGCAGCGGCTCTTTATCGCGGCGAAAGTTGCGACGAAGGGCGGCGTCGCGGCGACGCTCCGCGCTCGTTGGCAAACGGCGGACAAGAAATGGACGGCGGTCGCGCAAGACGTCGTTCTTTCCCCGGCGCCGGACGCGCAACCGGACGCCGACGGTCGCGTCGACGTTTTCGGTCGCGTTACGGTTCCGGAAAGCGCCGTGCTGTTGTCGCTTCTCCTCCTCTCGCACGGCTCCGACGAAAAGGGCGTCGCGACGTTCGACGACGTCCGCGTCTACGTCGACCCGCTCGACCCGTCGAAAGCGCAAGCCGACGCGGCGCCAACCGCCCCCGAAACGCCCGAAGCCGCCGAGTAAACCTCCGTCAACCTTAACAAACGGCGAGCGCGACGCAAAACGCCGAGTAAACCGCCGTTTCCCGGTTCGCTCTATTTTAACGCGAACCGCCCGCAAGAAACGCCAAGCGCGACGCTCCCCGCAAGAACGCCGCGCTTTTTTTCGTTGCCGGTCGATTTTCCGCCGTCAAAAACGCCGTCAAAAACGCTCGCCCAACCGCGCCGCGATCGCTAACCTTTGCGCGCCAAAACGACGCGAACCCCGATTCGGCTCAGCCGAACCGTCGGCAGTTGACAGCTTCGAGCGGCGGAACGCCCGCAACGAGCGGCGAGACTCCAAGCGCCGCCGCGCAACGCTCGATATTTCCCCGACTTCGGCCCCGTCGGGTTCGTTTTCGGGGCGACGCCGGACTTGTCGCGCCAAGTTTTATTCCAATCCCCGAGCCATTCGCAAACGTTCCCGCACATATCGAAAAGCCCCCAAGGGTTCGGCGGGTAATTCCGAACCGGCGTCGTTCGCTCCAAGAAAACGCCCTCCGCGTCGGCGCCGAAATATCTTGTTCCGTCGCAGTTGGCGCGGTCGACGGCGAACGCGTCGCCCCAGTAAAACGCCGTCGTCGTTCCGGCTCGACAGGCGCGTTCCCATTCGGCTTCCCAAGGCAAGCGGAACTCGAACCCCGGCGGCGCGACGTTCGCCGCGTTCAGCAGCTCCAAAAAATCTTGCGCGGCGAACCAAGAGACGGTCTCCGCCGGGTAATCGTCCCCCAACCGAAAGCGGCTCGGGTTCGTTCCGGTTATCGCCTTCCACATCCCTTGCGTTACCGGCGTTTCGAGCGTCCAAAAGCCGCGCGTCAGCGTTACTTCGCGCTCTTGCTCGACGCCTTCGTCTTCCCGTCCGTCCTCGGTTCGCGGACTCCCCGCGATAAACGTTCCGGGCGGGCAATACCGAAACGGAAACTCGACGCCGGCGATTTCAAGCGTCGCCCGCGTCCCCGGCGCCGGATTCGACGCCCAAACGCCGTCGCCGCCGTTTCCGCCGTTTTCGCCGTCCGACGTTCCGCAAGGCGCCGCGACTTCTGCGGTTAACGCTTCGACGCCGCCGAGCCGCGCCAAAAAGTCGCGCGTTTCGCGCTTCAACCGCGAAAACGTCGCGAAATCGGAGCGCGGCGCCTTCGCGTCGAACGAAATCGACGCGATATTCTCCAACGTCGCCCAACCGGTCGCCAACTCGCCCCGCTGAATCGACGCCGACGCCGCCCCGAAACGCGCCGCGATCAAGCGTTCGTTTTTCAAAAGCGAATACGAATCGACGAACGCCTCCTTCGCCAACTCCAAATAGCCCGCCCGACGCGATTCGTTCGCCGCGCCCGACGCCAGTTCAAGAAAGCGCCGACCTTTCTTAAAGCGTTCGTTGTCAAGCGGTTCCGTCTTCGCGTCAAAAGACCGAACCGTTTCGTCGAGCGTTCGGAGCGCGTCGCGGGCGACGTCGATTCGCGTCGCAAGTTCCGAGAAATCGGTCGCCGGATCGACCGACGTTTCCGCGACGCGGCGCCGAACGCGTTCAAAATCGACGCGAACTCCGGCGAGCG
>JAFTUJ010000452.1 GCA_017466305.1 Thermoguttaceae bacterium | reverse complement strand
GCGTTTGCGGCGCGTTGGAAACGTTCGCGGACGGCGCGGCGGCGTCGGCGGCGTCGGGAAAACTGCCGAAAAACGTTGTTCGACGCGGCGAATACCGGAACTCGAAGCGCGTTTTCGAGACGACCGGGCGCGGGCGCGTCGCGTTTCTCGGCGGCTCGATTACCGAGATGGATGGGTATCGCCCGATGGTTTGCGACTATTTGACGAAGAAATTCCCGCAAACGGAGTTCGACTTCGTCGCCGCCGGGATTTCGTCGACTTGCTCCGACGTCGGCGCGTTCCGACTCGAAACGGACGTCCTCAAAAACGGGCCGGTCGACTTGTTTTTCGTCGAGTTTTCGGTCAACGACGACCAAGACGGGCGCTTTTCGGTCGAGCGGGCGATTCGCGGGATGGAGGGGATTATCGGGCGAATGCGCGCGGAGAACCCGAACGTCGATATCGTCATGACGTTTTTCGTCAACGAGCGGCTGATGGCGGATTATCGCGCCGGAAAAGTCGCGCCGAGTATCCAAGCGCATTCGGCGGTCGCGGAACGTTGGGCGATTTCGACGATTAATATGGCGAAGGAGATTCAAGAGCGAATCGACGATAAACGGTTGACTTGGCAAGAGTTCGGCGGCGTTCACCCGGCGCCGCGCGGGAACAAAATTTGCGCCGATATGATCGCCGCGCTCCTCGACGACGCTTGGAGCGAAACTTGCGCGGAAAGCGCCGAAAGCGCCGAAGCCGGGTTGACGCCGCATAAAACGCCGACGCCGCTCGACGAATTTTCCTTCATGAACGCCGGATTCCGCGGCTTCGACGGCGTCGCGACGAACGTCGGCAAAATCGACGACGGCGCGTCGGTAAAAGACGGCGGCTTCAAACTTTACGTTCCCGATTGGTCGAAGATTCGCGGTTCGTTCCGCGGGACCTTCGCGAACTTGCCGCTTCTTTGCGGAGAAAAGACCGGCGCGGAATTTTCGTTCGACTTTGACGGGCGTTCGCTCGCGCTGTACGTCTTGGCCGGGCCGGACGCCGGGCGACTCGACGTGAAAATCGACGGCGGCGACTGGACGCAAGTCGAAGTTTTTCACGACTATAGCGGCGGTCTGCATTACCCGCGCGCGGTCGCGTTGGCGGACGGTTTGAAGCGCGGGCGACACTCGGTCGTTTGCCGAATCGCGGCGGAAAAAGACGCTCGCAGCGCCGGGAACGCGGTTCGGATTCTGCAAATCTGCGTCGACCGTTGAAATTTGGAGCGACTTAACGGCCCCAAAAATGGCGAAAGCGCGTTAGTTTGGGCGGTTTAGCGAAAACGCGTCGTTTGGTTGCGAGAAGCCGGGCGGCGCGTTTTGACGTTTCTTGACTTTTTGTCGAAAAATTGCAGAATTACTTGACGTCGCGCTTGAAATCGGCGTCGCGGCGGGATATAATGACGTTAAGTAGCCGAAAAACGTCGAGAAAAAAAAGTTGTTTTGGCGTTTAAGTCGTTAAAATAAAAGCGTTGGAGGAAACGAGATGAACGAATCGACGAAACAAGGGGAAGCGCGGCGCGAAACGTTCGGCGCTCGGGCGGTCGTTTGGGCGCGTCGGCTCGACTGGGCCGCGATCTTTGCGTCGGCGGCGTCGGTCGCGATTTTTCTTTTCGCGGGCGTCGGCGCGGCGCTCCTTTACCTCGCGACGCCGGGAGGGGGCGAAGGCGGGTTCGCGCCTTTTGTCGCGGCGACGTTGTCGAGTTGCGTTCGAGCGGCGGTCGTTGCGAGCGCGGTCGCTTGGGGCGCGTTGGCGTTGCGTTGCGCGGCGTCGTTTTGCGCTTTTTTCGCGTCGACGGCGGGGGACTGGGGCCGTTTCGCGGTCGCGCTCTTTTGCGGTTTGACGAGCGTTTGGAGCGTTTACGTCGTTTCGTTCGGCGCGCAACGTTGGCTTTAAACGTTGGGTTCGCGGCGTTTAACGCGTTAAAAAAAAGAGACGTAAACAAAGGAAACGGCGAAAAAAGAAAACCGTCGCGGCGTCGGGACGCTTGCGGCGGGTTTCGCGTTTCTTGGGAAGCGAGCGACGAGCGACGGCGTTAACGGAGGGCCCGTCGCGCGTCAATTTTCGCCGCTTTCCATTAAGCGCTTTTCGAAATTTCGGCGAAAAACGCTTCGTCGAGCGGCGCCCAACCGGGGTTGGTTTCGTTAGGAAGTCGCGATATATGTTCGAGGACGCGTTCGATTTCCGTCTCTAAATATTGATTAATCGCCGCGATCCGCGGAATTTTTTTCACTTCCGGCGCGTTTCTTTTAAGGTCGAGGAGGCGTAAAACGTCGGGGCGAAGTCGCGCGTCGAGTTCGGCTTCCGCCAATTCGTCAAAAAGCATTGGGGGCGGCGACTTCTTGTCGAGAACCCAACGAGCCGCCAAGACGGGACGAAGGACGTAAAAATATTTTTTCAGCTTGACTTCGTCGTCGAGCAGATACTCGCGATAATTCTTGCGCGCCATATTGGCGTAATGTACGGCGCCGCGTTTGACGGAAAAATAACGTTGCGCCAAAGGACGGAACGTTCGGCAAAAATCGGCGTCCTCCGCGTAAACGATCGGCGACGCGAGCCATTCGAAACAAGACGGATTGGATTTGGCGAGGAGTTTTAACGTTTTGGATAAATCCCAACCGACGACGTCTAAATCGTCGTTAATGGGAAGCTCGATAACGTCGCGCAACGTTTCGAGCCGCAAATAGTCTCGTTGCGAACGAACGTAAATGAAACGAACGTCGTAATCGCTGTCCGTCGACGCAAAACCCCAAGCGCGACTTCCCGATTCGACCGCCAATAGAACGCGAACGTTTTTTTCCCGTTCGATTTCGCGTAATTTATCGGCGATAATATTTCGCATTAATCTTCCTGTCTTCCTTTCTTCCTTTCTTTCTTTGGTTTCTTTGGTTTCTTTGGCGAGCGCGACGGCTTTTCTCGCCAAAAACGGCGCGTTCGGTTCCGAATTTGGGAGCGCGCCGCCGTTAACGATGAAATAAAATAAGAAAATGACCGCCGACTTTAAAACGCCGAAAACGTCGCGTCGCGCTTATCGCGGCGCAAGTTTAGCGTCGCCGAAAAGGCGTCCGCCGACCGTCGCCGACGAACGCTTTTTTGTTAAATTTCGGAACCGACCGCGTCAATGCGCCAACCGCTTCAACGCGTCCTTCGCGTATTCGTCGCCGTGCGACTCGGCGATTTGGTACCAACGTCGCGCCTCGTCGAAGTCTTTCAGACGCTCGAAACACCAACCCAGGTAGTTCGCCGCTTCGAATTTTCCCTCTTCGAACGCGCGCTCGAACCAGTAAATCGCTTTCTCTAAGTCGCCTTTGTCGTTGCAATAACGTCGTCCCGCCTCTAACGCGTCGACGCGCGTCGCGTCCGGTTGCGCGCTCAATATCGCGCGAGCGGTCGGCTCGCCCGTTTGCGCCGCTCGTTGGAACCAATAGCGCGATTTCTCGGGATCCTTCGCCGTTTCGTCGGGTTCGCTTTCGCTCAGGCACGCAAGGAGAAACATCGCTTTGCCGCTTCCAAGTCGCGCGGCTTGGAGAGCCCAACGTTCGGCTTCGCGCCAATCGTCGGTTTGAAAATACTGCGTCGCGAGAGCGAACGCCGCGCCGCCGTCGTTCTCCGCCTTGCGTTTTAAGTCGTCCAACGAAAGATTTTCGCCGGTCGCTTTGTCGACGACAAAAACGCGCCCTTCGTTGATCGCTTGCTTGAGCTTCTCTCGCGACGCTTCGCCGACGGGGGTAATCCCGACGCTGGGCCGCGACCTCCGCCCCATTTCGACGAGCCGCGCCGCCGCGAGAGGATGCTTCGCCTCGATCGTTTTAAACCAACGCGCCGCTTCGTCGACGTTTTGTTCGGCAAGATAAATCGCCCCGAGTTCGTACGCGGCGAGCGGGTCGCCGTTCGTCGCTTTACGCTGCAAATCTTCCTCGGTCGCGACGACTCCGCTCCGAAGTCGACGCAACTTTTCGGTCGCGTTCGGGTCGCCGTAAGGGGGGTTCGCGATTTTATCGCACCAAAACGCGGCCTTTTCCAAGTCCTTCGGAACGCCGAGCCCCTCTTCGTAAAGCGAAACGAGAACGAGCGCGGCGTCGCGGCTTCCGAGTTCGGCGGCTTTTAAAATCCAGCGCGACGCCTCCCGGTAGTCGAGTAGATCCAAGTAGTATTTGCCGGTTCCGTAAGCCGCGGTCGCGTCGCCCGCCTTCGCTTCGCGTTGTTTCCTTTCAAAATAACGGTCCTCCTCCGTTTCGCCGCCGCGCGCGCCCATCGCGCGCAATTTTTCCAACGCTTCCAACGCTTCCGGCTCTCCCGATTTTACGACGCGCAAGAGCCAGCGTCGGGCTTCGTCGGCGCTTTGGGGAACCGTCGTCCCGTCGAGATAAAACTGCGCGAGAAAGATCATCGCGTGCGCGCGCCCCGCCTCCGCCGCTTCGCGGAAAAGCTCGAAAGCGCGATTCATATCTTTCGGGAGGCCGCCCTGGCCCGCGTAATACGCGTACGCCAGCTCGTACGCCGCGTCCGCCTTGTCGCCCGCTTCGAACGCCTTGGAATACCATTCGACGGCTTGCGCAAGGTCGGGCTCGACGCCGCATTGTCCGTATTGATAAATATTTCCCATTTCATACATCGCGGCGGCGTCTCCCGCGTCGATCGCGCGGCGATACAATTCCAACGCTTGGGCTCCGTCCCGCGCGACGCCGCCCAACCCGTTGGCTAAGATATAAGCGAGGTTGCCTATCGCGCCGTAGTTCCCGCGTTCCGCGCCTTGGAGCGAAACTTGGTAAGCTTCTTGTTCAAGCTCTAGGTCGCCGCCGGTTGCTCGCGCGACGGTCAACAAGACGGCGCCGAGCTTGTCCGTCGCCCGTTCGTTCTCCATTTCGACGGCGCGTCGCAAATAATGCAACGCGCCCTCGAGGTCGACGGGCCGCCCGTCGTTCCACATCGCCCAACCGAGCGCGTAAGCCGCTTCGGAAAAACCGGCGTCCGCGGCTTCGCGCCACAGCGTGTCTCTTTCCGGGTCTCCGTCCTTAAGCGTGCGCCCGAGGTTGTAAAGCGCTTCGGGGAACTTCCACTCCGCGGCCTTGCGAAGGAGCACTATTCCCTCTTTCCGATCTTGCGCGACGCCGTCGCCGTTCAAACAGGCGTTAGCCCAATTGTTTATCGCTCCCAACGCGCCCTTCTTACTTCCGCGTTCGAACCAGCCGACCGCCTCGTTCTTCTTGCCTTTTCGCAGGTAAAGCGCGCCCGCCAAAACGGCCCCGAACGGATCGGAAAGATTTCTCTCCGCAAGCTTGCGCGCTTTTGCCAAATACGCGTCCGCTCTTTTTTTGTCGACTTTGAGGCCGGCCAGCCCCTTGCCGTAACAAACGCCCAAGACAAAAAGCGCGTAAGGCGACGCGACAAACGGCGCGAACCGCTGCCATTTCGCCAAATCGTAAGCGCGTTTATAGTCCGGCTTCGTCTTTCCGTATCCGTTTAAAACGAAATACGCCGCTTCGCCGGAGGCTTGCAACGACCCCATGGCCGCCGCTCGAAGCAGGTAGTCGACGCCTGTTTGCGGGTCGTATCCGACGCCCTCTTGCGCCAGCCCGTGCGCCAACGCGCGGCCCTGTATGTAAAGCTTCTCCGCCGAAGCTCCGTCCGCTCGGAATTCGCTCTGCGGAATCGGCGGTTTAAATATGGGGTTCCTAGCTCCGAAGGCAATCTGCCAAACAAACTTGATCGCTTTGACGATTTTGCTCAAATTAAGGACGACGATCGCGACGGCGACGCCGATCACAACGCCGGCGACGACCCAACCCGGCGCGCCCAATTCTTGCATCGCATCCCTTAACGTGTCAAAAAAACTCATTTTCTCGCCTTTCTATTTGGGGGGCGTGAACTTTGCGCGAACAACATTGGAGAGACGCGTCCGTTCTCGGAAGGTAAAGCGAGAAAACAAACGTCGGCTCATGGCCTAAGAGCGGCGCGCGAGTAAAATTTGTGGGAAAAAATAAAATTTTTCCGAAAATTTTTTCGCGCTTTTCTTTTCGCCGCTTCGAAGTCGCGACGCGGAGCAAGTTTAGCGTCGACGGTTCGCGAGTCGCGCGAGTCCGGTTTCGGCGACGACGCAAATTGGGAGCGCGCATCCTCCGCGCTCTTGGGCGGCGACGAACTCGCGAACTTTCTTTTATTTAATTTTGACCGGTTACTTGACTTCGACGTTATCGAGGAAGTCGCCAAGGTGAATCGTCGGCGCGCCGGGGCCGATTTTCTTGCCGAATGCTTCGACGTTTTCGATCGTCAAACCGTCCGTTCGGTGCGACTCGTCCGAACCGGAGAAGAGGAAACCGGCGTAAGACGTCGGGCCGACGACCGAAATATTCCGAATGACGACGTTCTTGATATGGCCCGGCTCCTTGATTTGCATATACTGGTTGACGACCGGCCGCCCGACGAAAAGCCAGTTCTCGCGGTTCGCCGTGTCGACGTCGAAGCGGAGACCCGACGAGTCGACTTTCTTTGCCAACTCCTCCGGATTCAGCGCGTTTTGCGGGCCGGTTTCGAACCGGATTCCGTCGAAAACGACGTCTTCCAAAATCATTCGCTCGCCCGGTTCGAGGAGGAAATTGCGCGCTTGGGAGCGGATAATATCGATGTTTTTGAACGTAATTCGACGCATATGGGGCGCGCGGCTCTCGTGTCCCATCAGGACCGTTCGGGCGCGGTCGCACCAAAAGACGCAGTTTTCGACGGTAATATCTTCGCAGTTCCCGTATTCGAGATTGAGGCCTTTGAGCGCCATACAGTCGTCGTCGGAGCGGATAAAAGTATTGACGACGCGGACGTTCCGGCTGTTGCAGGGGTTGATTCCGTCGTCGTTTTGGACGCGCCCGCCGCAGATTTTGATATTGTCGATAAAGACGCCGTCGCAGTTAATCGGAACGACCGTCCAGTGCGACGCGCCGCGGATAATAACGCCCTCGACGCTAACGTTTTTCGATCCGAACATTGAAACGACGTGCCCGGTCGGGCCCTCTCTCCATTTCCAAGGGTTCGAGTCGATAACGCCGCGCCCGCAAATTCGGACGTTTTCGCCGTTGACTTCGACGCCGCAACGGACGACCGCGCCCGGCGCTAAGTAGAGCGTTTCGTTCGACTTGAGCGAAATTTTGCCCCCTTCCGGGTTGTGAACGCCCGGGCCGAAGTAACGGACGTTCGGCGCGTTCGCGTTCGGAACGTCTTTTTCGAGCGGGTTGACGAAAACGAGAATCGGGTGGCGGCGCCCGTTCGGCTCGACCGAAATTTGACAAGGCTTGTCGATTTTCAACTCGAACGAACCGTCGGCGTTTTTCGTCGGTTTTAAGCCGAGCGAGAGCGGGCGGACGGTCAAATCGTCGAGCGAAACGCCGGTTTTTTCGCGGAATTTGAGAACGACCGGCTCGTCCGCGTCGAGCGAGACGAAACCGTATTCGCCGCCGAAGTCGTATTTTTCGAACGGCGGGTCGGCGGTGCGCGCGGTCAAAACGCCGGCGGGTTGGCCGTTAACTTCGAGCGACCAAATGTCGCTGACCGGCTCGCCTTCCAGAACCGGCCAAAGACGGACTTCCGCTCGCGCGGTCGTCGTCGCGAAAAGAACGAACAGGGCGAAGAACAACGCTTTTTTCATCGGCGGCCTCTTAAAAAAACAGGGTGAAACGGGAAAAATAGGATATTTAGAAAGGCTGGCGAACAGGACGACTCCGCCGCGTCGCGCTCCGGAATTCGCGAGCAAACGAACGAACCCGGGCCAACCGAACGGAAATCGGGAGTAAGCAAACGAACCCGGCGACGAAGGGCCGCGACAGGCGCCGGAATCGCCGGGAATAAGGAATTTTTTAGGCGTTAAAACCGTTAAAGATCGCCCCAATTCGCGCCGATTTCCGCGTCGATTTGGAGCGGAACGGTCAACGGGTCGCCGAGTCGCATTTCTTCGACGACGATCTTCGCGAGGGCGTCGGCGTCGGCGCGGCGCGTTTCGAAGAGGAGTTCGTCGTGTATTTGGAGCAAAAGTCGGGCGCGTTCCGGCGTTCCGACGGCGGCGGTCGACGCGGCGTTAAGCGGCGAATCGGCGGCGGCTTTCGCGGCGTCGGCGTTTAACGCGGTTTGCTCGGCGACGAAATCGTCGAGACCGTCGAAAAGGGATGGCGCGGCGGTTTGCGGCGTCGGGGCTGTCGACGCGGTTCGAGCGGTTCCGACGATTGGGGCGATTTGGGCGGTTTCGGTGGTTTGGGTAAACTTGGTGAAACCGGGCGCGTCGACAAACGCGGCGCTCCAACGGGACGCGATCCAACCTTCTTTTTTAAGGCGGCGCCAAACGGCCAACATCGCCACAGTCATCATGTCGGCGGCGGTTCCTTGAACGCCGGCGTTGATCGCGGCGCGCTCCGGGAAGTTGAGCGTTTTGCGACCGCGAGCGCCCCGAACGCCGGAGAGCGCGCGGCGCCGTCCGAGGAGCGTTTGAACGAATCCGCGACGAGCGCAGTCGTCGAGAACGCGGTCGAAAAAGGTTAAAACGCCCGGATAAGTCGCGAAAAACGCGTCGATGTAAGCGGCGGCCTCCGAAGCGCTTACGTTGATCGCCTTCGAGAGGCCGAACGACGTTTGCCCGTAAACGAGCCCGAAGTTGACCGCTTTCGCTTTGCGGCGCATGTCCGGCGTTACGTCGGCTTGCGCGACGCCGAAGAGGCGGCTCGCGACGAGCGCGTGAACGTCTTCGCCGTCGGCGAACGCCCGCCGGAGTTCCGGATCGCCGGAAAAATGCGCCAAAACGCGGAGTTCGATTTGGCTGTAGTCGCAGCTGACGAACGCGTCGAACCCGAGCGACGCGTCCGGAACGAACCCGGCGCGGATGATTTTGCCGTTTTCGGAACGGGCCGGAATGTTTTGCAGGTTCGGCTCGCTCGAACTGAGACGCCCGGTCGCCGTCGCCGCTTGGTTGAAGGTCGCGCAAACGCGCCCGGTCGACGGAAGCGCTTGCGTCGGAAGGGGTTCAAGGTAAGTTCCGCGCAGTTTCGTCAAGCGGCGCAGCTCGACGATTTTTTCCGGAATCGGGTGAAAGAGCGCCAACTCTTCCAACACTTCCGCGTCGACGCTCGGGCCGGTCTTCGTTTTCTTGATAATCGGGAGTTTGAGGTCGTCGAAAAGGACGCGCTGCAACTGTTTCGGCGAGTTGAGGTTGATCGTTTCGGCGAACCCGGGCGTTTCGTCGACGGCGGCGATCGACGCGCGAATTTCCGCTTCGAGCGTCTCTTGACGGCGCAAAAAGTCGGCGTTCGCGGCGCGGAAACGCTCCGGTTCGATCGCGATTCCGGAAAGCTCCATTTCGGCGAGCGTTTCGACGAGCGGCGTTTCAAGGTCGAGCGCAAGGCGTTCGAGCGCGGGCTCGGCGGCGATTTTTTCGCGCAAAATCGGGGCGGCGGCGAGCGGGATTAAAACGGCGTCGGCGGCGCGTTCGGCCAACGTCGACGGCGGAAGGAGGTCGAGCGGAATTCGCTTTTTGCCGGTTCCGGTCGCCGCGTTGAGGTCGAACGTCGAACGGTCGAGGTAAGTTTCGGCGATTTCGGCGAGCGTTCGGCGCGTTTCGCCGCTCCGGACGAGGTAATCGGCGAGAAGAACGTCGAAAACGACGCCGCGGAGCCGGACGCCGAGGTCGCGGAGAACGAGCGCGTCGAACTTGATTTCGGCGCCGATTTTCGGAAGCGTCGGCGATTCGAGCGCGTCGCGGAGCGTTTCGAGCGTCGCGGCGGCGTCGAGCGTCGGCGTTCCAAGGGGGCCCCGGAACGGGAGATAGAACGCTTCCGCCGGGCTAACCGCGAGCGCGAGCCCGCAAAGGGTCGCGAAACGCGGACGAACGCGGCCGAACTCCGCCTCTTCGAGAACGATCGTCGCCAAGCTCAAGACGGACGCGTCGGCGAGCCGGGTTTTGAGCGCGGCCAATTTTTCGGCGTCGTCGACGAGCGTCGCGGCGGTCGGGACGGTCGCGGCGGTTTCGGCGTTTTGCGTCGAGTTTAACGGCGGGAACGGGAAGTCGGCGCTCGACGCAAAGCGTTCCGTTCCAATAAGTTCGAAGTCGGTCGCGTCGGGCGCCGCGGTCGATTCCGGTTCGCTCGGCGTTTCGTCGGTCGAGCGCGGTTTCGGGACGCAACCGTATTGCGAAACGGCGAGACGGTCGAGAAGGGGCGTTGCCGCGTCGAAATCAAACGAACCGTCGCGAACGCCGTCGGCGGTTTCTTGCGGCGGCGCGGTTGCTAAAACGTTGGAAACGTCGGTTTTCTCGGCGGCGTTAAAGAGCGTTTTTTCGGCGCTTGCGTCGGAAGACGCGGCGCTCGCGGAACCGCTCAAAAAACCTTGACGGCGCGCTTCGATTCCGTCGAACCAATCGGATTGCGGGGCGGTCGCGACGCCGAACGTTTCGACCAACTCGTCGACTTTGCCGATTAACGAACGGAAACCCCAATATTGGAAGAGACGGCGCAAACGCTCCGGGTCGACGCCGCCGAGCCGCGCCGCGTCCCAATCGATTTCGAGCGGAACGTCGGTTCTAAGTTTAACGAGTTCGCGACTTAACAACGCGAGGTCGCGCCCGTTGCGGATGTTCTCGTATCGTTTCCCCTTCATTCCGACCGCCGCGTCGAAAACGCCTTCGAGCGTCCCGAACTTTTGCAACAAGTCGCTCGCGACCTTCGGGCCGATCAGCGGAACGCCCGGGACGTTGTCCGACGAGTCGCCGACCAACGCTTGGAAGTCGACGACTTGATCGGGCCTAATTCCCCAATCGGCAAGAAGTTCCGGCGCGCGGTAAAATTTCTCCTTGCGAAGGAGATAAATCGACGTTCGGTCGTCGAGAAGTTGGCGGGCGTCCTTGTCGCTCGTCGCCAAAATCGTCTCGCCGCCGAGTTCGGAAACCGTTCGCGCGACCGTCGCCAAGACGTCGTCCGCTTCGAACCCGACGACGCCGAGCGCCGGAACGCCGACCGCCTTCAAAAACTCGCGGGTGAAGTCGAACTGCAGGAGCAAATCGTCCGGCGTCGCGCTCCGATTCGCCTTGTACTCCGGGTAAAGCTCGCTGCGGAACGTCTTGGCGCGCATGTCGTAAGCGCAAAGAAGGTAATCCGGGGAAAGTTTGCGCATTAAACCGAGAACGTCGCGAACAAAGCCGAACGCGGCGCCGGTCGGCTCGCCTTGGGCGTTCGTCATCTCCATCCCGGGCGCGTGAAAGACTTGATAAATAAGACCGTATGCGTCGACGACGCAAACCGTTTTTCCTGCGAGCGAAATCATCGAACGGGGTTCCTAAACGCCGCCGTCAAAGCGGCAAAACGCGACGACGAGCGCGCGTCGGAAACGTCGAACGTTAAAAGGAAACGGTCGAAAACGCCCGTCGAGCGGAACGCGGCGAAAGGCGGCGCGTTCAAGATAAAAGGGGAAGGTTGAAAAAAAAAGGAAAATTGGGGAAAGAGGGAGGAATCGGGGAAACGGGAACGGCGGAAAGGGACGAAACGCGCAAGAAACGCCAAAAGCGCGCGTCGGAAACGTCGAAACGTTCCGAGCGCGAACATAAGGCGCAACATAAGCGCAAACGCCGATTTAACGTTAAACGTCGGCGTTCGACTTTCCGCGTTTAAGCGACGATCGGTCGCGAAGGTCGATTATAAAGGTCGATTAATAATCGTCGTCTTCGTCGTCGTAATCTTGACCGTCGTAATCGTCGTCTTCGTCGTCCTCGTCGACTTCTTGCCAATAGTCGTCGTCTTCGTCATCGTCGTCGTCGACCCAACCGTCATCGTCGTCGTCTTCGTCGAGCCATTCGTCGTCTTCGTCGTCCCAATCGTCTTCGTCTTCGTCGTCGTCCCAGTCGTCGTCTTCGTCTTCGTCGTCTTCGTCCCAATCGTCTTCGTCTTCGTCGTAATCGTCATCGTCGTCGCGCGACGCGGCCAATCCGACGGGATTCGGCGACAAAACGGCGCCGAGGGCTCCGTTATTCGAAAAATCAAACGAGCTTTCGTTTTCCCAAGCGCTATTCAAATCAAATTTCACGATTCGACTCCTTAAAGTCAAAGACAGGAAAATGGAACCGGCGCCTCAAGCGGTCGTCGCGCCGGGCGCTTGCGGTTCGAAAACCGCCGCGGCGACCGCGACGAAGAGGGACGGTTAGGAAGGGGCGCCCAAACGAACGTCTTCGAGCGGAAACCGCGCGAACGGTCGAGTCGTTCGGTCGACAACGCGAATTATACTCCTTCGGGTTCAAAAAAGAAATAGTAAAAAACTTCTTTTTTGTCAAATAAATTAAAATTTGGCGGTCGGCGGCTTCTCGCGGCGCTTGAAAACGCGTCGCGTCGCCGTTTTTACCCTTATTTTTGCGTTATTTTAACGTTATTGGGGCTTTGGGAAATTTTTTCTTTTTTTGTCGTTTGGGCGTCGCGCAACGGCGTCGTTTGCGAAAATTGGCGACGACGGGG
>JAFTUJ010000451.1 GCA_017466305.1 Thermoguttaceae bacterium | reverse complement strand
TTTGGCGCATTTCTTGACGACGCGGCGCGACGCCGGGTTCGAACTCGAACGCTCCGGGATTTTCGACGGCTCGGCGGAACAAGCGGCGGCGGGGGGAAATGGCGAGTTTGGACACGCTGGGGAGAACGGGCAAGGCGCGAACGCGGTCGACCGGGCGCGTCCGGACGTCGTTCTTTTTAACGGCGGGGCGTTCGAGTCGCCGACGTTGCGGGCGCGAATCGTCGATTCGTTGGTCGATTGGTTCGGCGGCGCGGAAACGGGTTGGCGTCCTAAGGTCTTGCAAAACGAAAACTTATATTGGGCGGTCGCGAAGGGGGCGGCTTATTACGGGCTCGTCCGACGCGGGCTCGGAACCCGAATCGGCGCGTCGTTGGCTCGGACGTATTACGTCGGCGTCGCGACGGACGAGAAAACGGGGGAAATGGGCAAGACGGGTAAGGAGGGTAAAAACGGCAATGCGGGGGATGCGGCGAAGGCGGTTTGTTTGCTTCCGGCGCGCGCGGAACCGGGGGACGAAGTAACGCTCCCGAAAACCTTCGAGTTGGCGGTCGACCGGCCCGTTTCGTTCCCGATCTTCGTTTCAAGCGTTCGAACGACCGACGCGCCCGGCGATTTGATCGAGATCGACCCGAACGAAATTCGCGAGTTGGCGCCGATTTGCACCGCCCTCAAAACGCGGTCGCAAGCGAAAAAAGACGCGAAAACGATTCGAGCGCGCCTCGTCGCCCGCCCGACCGAAATCGGAACGATCGAGCTGTTCTTGCAGGAAGTTTTGCCGGAAAAAGCGGAAGAAACGGAAGCGGCGAACGCGGAAAACGGAAGAAAAGGCGGGCGGCGGACGCGGGCGTCGCGCTGGGCGCTCCAGTTCGACGCTCGCGGCGGAACGCAAACCGATTGGGAAGCGACCGCGAACGAAGGGGAGGGCGAAGGCGTCGTCGACGAGTCGCTCGTCGAGGCGGCGCGTCGCGTCTTGACGGCGGCGTTCGCGACCGACGAAACGCTTCAAAAGACGAACGAAACGCTTGCGGCGGAAGGGCTTCCGACGATCGAACGCGTCAAGCCGGGCGACCTCTTTCGGCGGTTGGCGGAGGCGGTCGGAACGTCGCGGAACGAGTTTCCGATAACGCTTCTTCGGCGGTTGGCCGAAACGACGCTCGAACTGGCGGACGGGCGGCGACGGCAGGCGGCGGTCGAGGCGCGTTGGCTGAATTGGCTCGGGTTCGCGCTCCGACCCGGGTTCGGCGCCGCGACCGACGATTGGCGGGTCGAGCAAACTTGGAAGGCGGTTTCCGGCGCGCTCGCGTTCGGAACGCCGGAGAGTCGAACGCAATATTGGATTCTTTGGCGGCGGGTCGCTTCCGGACTCGGCGCGGGACGGCAAAAGACATTGGCGGAACCGCTCCTCGGGAATTTGCGGGCGCTTCGGCGGCGGTTGGTCGACGGTCGCGGGAAGGGGCCGGACGTCGATTTGACGTCGCAGGAAGGCGCGGAAATTTGGCGGCTTCTCGGCGCGCTCGAACTCCTTCCGCCGGAGACGAAAGAGGAAATCGGCGCGATTATTTTGGACGTTTTGCCGAAAAAGAACCTCCGCCCGATTCGCGACGCGCTCATTTGGGCGCTCGGACGGGTCGGGGCGCGAACGATCTTCCACGCGCCTCTCGACCGCGTCGTTTCGGCGGCGACCGCGAGCGATTGGGCGCGGCGCTTTCTCGCGTTCCTGCAAGAGCGCGGCGAAGAACCGACGGCGACCGACTTTTTCGCGTTGGCGCGCTTGACTCGGCGCTCCGGCGAAGCGGCGTTCGACGTCGACGACGCGACCCGCGACGCGGTTTCCGCGTTTTTGGCGAAGAACGGCGTCGCGGAAACGACCGAACGAGCGCTCGACGCGAAAGAGCGCGTCGTCGACGCCGAAACGACCGCGATTTTCGGCGAAACGCTTCCGCTCGGCTTGCGTTGGAGTTGAACGGCGGCAAACGATAAACGGCAAACGGGGCGATTTGGGCGGTCGACGCGAACAAGCGAAAATCGGCGGATTGCGGCGAGTCGGCGGAAAACGTCGATTTTGCGGGGCGGCGGCGCTTTTCGGGGCGTTTTCGCCGCGTCGCGAGGCGGTTCGAGCGCTTGGAAATCGACCGAAACGAGCGTATAATATTAATAAGGGCGAAAACGCGAAAACCGCCGCGAACGGCTTCGGCCCCAACGGGCGTTTCGAAGCGGGGTCGGACGCGACGGGCGTTTCGGGGCGTTTTCGCCGACGTTGAAATTTTTTTTGGGGAAGTCGAGGAGATTTTCGATGAAACGGTTTTTTAAGGCGGTCTGCGTCGCGTTGGCGTCGGCGGCGGTTTGCGTCGGTTCGGTCGCGTTTGCGCAAGCGGCGGACGGCGTTTTTAAGTTGGGCGTTATCGGCGCGACGACGTCGCACGTTCCGGCGTTCGTTAGCGTTATCAACAACCCGGACGGCGAGGAGCTTTATCAAAAGTTCGAAGTCGTCGCCGTTTACCCGGGCGGGATGCCGGACAACCCGGACAGCTGGGATCGCGTCGAAAAATATACGAGCGAATGCGTCGCCGCCGGACTGACCGTTTACCCGACCGTCGAAGAACTCGTCGCGAACGTCGACGGCGTTTTGCTCGAAAGCGTCGACGGCCGCCCGCACCTCGAACAAGCGAAACCGGTGATCGCCGCGAAGAAACCGCTCTTCGTCGACAAGCCGATGGCCGGCTCCTTGGCCGACGTCCTCGAAATGTTCCGCTTGGCGAAGGAAAACGACGTTCCGATCTTCACCGCGTCGTCGCTCCGTTTCGTCGCCGGTTATCAAAAGATGCGCAACGAACAGCCGCTCGGCGAAATTTTCGGTTGCGACGCGACGAGCCCCTGCTCGACGAACCCGAAACACCCGTCGCTTTATTGGTACGGGATTCACGGCGTCGAATCGTTATTCACGATTATGGGGCCGGATTGCGTTTCCGTTTCGCGAACCAATACGACTTCGGCGGACGTCGTCGTCGGCGTTTGGAAGGGACGCAAAATCGGGACGTTCCGCGGCGTTCGCAAGGGCGCGGCGACGTACGGCGCTAAAGTCTTCGCGGAAAAAGGCGTCGAGGAAGCCGGAACTTACGAGGGGTACGAGCCGCTCGTTCGCGAAATTTGCAAGTTCTTCGAAACGGGCGTCGCGCCGGTCTCCGAAGAGGAAACGACCGCGATTTTCGCCTTCATGACCGCCGCCGACATGAGCCGTCGCGCCAAGGGCGCCTCGGTCGACCTCAAAGACGCGATCAAAGCGGCGAAAGCGGAAAAACGGACGACCGTCAATATTCGCTTCACCGCGAAGAGCGAAATCATTTGGACGGGCGAAGACGGCGCCGAAAAGACGGTCGAAATGGGCGATCTGCGCGGCTTGGTCGAAGCGGAAGCGGAAAACTGCGACGTCGTTCGCGTTATTTTGGACAACCGCGTCGGCGTTCCGATCGACACGGTGCATAAAGTTTTGACCGAAGTCGAAGACGCTTACCTCGCGAATTATCTTTATTGAGTCGAGGCGCGATTGAGGCGCGATTGAAGCGACGCGCGCCGCCGCTCGAACTCCGAAATTCGTTCCGGAACGAACGGCGTCGGCGTCGCCGTTGCGACGTCTTAATTGACGACGCATTAATATATATTGACAAAAATTGATCGGAACGCGACCGTCGGCGAGCTTCGCGTCGTCTTGCGCTTCGTCGAAAAACGGCGAAACGGGCGGCGCGTTTTCGTTTTTTCCGTCGTTTTTGGCGCGAAACGAACGATTTTTGCGGAATCGGCGGCGCGTCCCTTGGAAAACGGCGCGTTTCGTGTAAAATAAAGGCGGCTTTTCGTTCGACGCGACGGCCCGAGCTTTTATTTTTTCGACAGGAGACCCTTGACTATGCCGGTAGAACGCGAGCAAATCGACCGCGCCGAACAAATTCGAAGCGGACTTGCGCAACTCAAAACGTCCCTCGATTACGACGCGAAAAAAACGGAAATCGCCGAAATCGACAAACAAATGACCGCCGCCGACTTTTGGGACGACGCGGAAAAATCGCAGTCGGTCGTCGCTCGGATGAAAGCGTTGAAAGCGCTGACGAAGCCGATGGACGAAATCCTCGCGGAACTCGACGAACTCGACGTTTTCTTTGAAATCGGGCGCGACGACGAAGAGACCGCCGCCGAAATCCCGGCGAAATTGCGCTCCGTCGAAGAAACGCTCGCCAAACTGCAAACCGCCGCGCTCCTGAACGGGCCGTTCGACGCCAACGACGCGATTCTGACGATCAACGCTCGCGACGGCGGCACCGACGCCAACGACTGGGCCGAAATGCTCCTGCGGATGTATATCAACTGGGCGCAGTCGCGCGGTTACGCCGTCGAAATTCTCGACCGCCAAGACAACGAGGAAGCCGGAATCAACAGCGCGAGCGTGATGGTGCGCGGCCCGATGGCTTACGGCTATCTCAAAAGCGAAATCGGAACGCATCGCTTGGTTCGCATCAGTCCGTTCAACTCGGAAGGAAAGCGGCAAACGAGCTTCGCCGCGGTCGACGTCAACCCGGAAATCGACGACTCGATCGACGTCGATATTAAGCCGGAGGACGTCCGCGAAGACGTGTTCCGCGCGAGCGGCGCCGGCGGGCAGCACGTCAATAAAACGTCGAGCGCGATTCGCTTGACGCACATTCCGACGAACACCGTCGTTCAATGCCAAAACGAGCGGAGCCAACACAAGAACCGCGCGACCGCTTGGAAAATGTTGCGCGCTCGACTCCTCCAACGCGAGGAAGAAAAGCGCGAGCAGATGATGGCCGAAAAATACAAGAATATGGCGAAAGTCGGGTTCGGGTCGCAAATCCGCAACTACTTCTTGCATCCGGAGCAACGCGTCAAGGACAGCCGCACCGGGTTCGCGATGGGGAGTTTTCACGAAGTCCTCGACGGCGGCGTTCATCCGTTTATGGAAGAGTACCTGCGTTGGCGCGTCCAAACCGACTGACGCGGAACGTTCGACCGGCGGCGTCGGCGCGGCGCCGCGGTAAAAACGATTGTTGAAACGGGGAGCGAATAACGTGCCGACGTCTCTTTTTCAGTACGAGATGCTGCCGACGACGTGGTTTTATCTGTCGTCGCTGATGATCGTCGCGGTTTTTTTCCGGTTCAACCGCGTTTTTAGCGTTCGCTATCTTG
>JAFTUJ010000450.1 GCA_017466305.1 Thermoguttaceae bacterium | reverse complement strand
GGCTGTTTCGTTTCTTGTCGCCCTCGACGCGTTTCGGCGTCGCAATATTTCCGCGACGTTTTCCGCGTCCGCCGTTCCGACGCGACGCGTCGAAACATAAAAAAAGCGACGAACGTTCGACAACGCTCGCCGCTTCGTTTTTTAAACGCTAACGCGCTTTAAGTCGCTAAACTTAGCGTTGCGGACGTTCGCCGCGCGGGCCGTTCGGGCGTTGCGGCATTTCGATCTTCTTGATCTTCGCGTTGCGGAAGACGACCGGTTCGTTGCCGTGCAGGCCTTGGAAGCCGATGTAACCGGCGTTTTCGGTTTCGGCCGGCGCTTTGTTGATCAGCCACGGATACGGTTTCGTGCCGTCCGGGTTGACGTCGGCTTTCGTCCATTGACGTTTGTTCATCGACGTGGTGAGGTGGCCGTTAAGATAAACGTTGATCATCGGGCCCATGCAAACGACCGTCATGCGGTTCCATTCGCCCGGCGCTTTGCAGACGTTGAACATCGGAGCGCAACGACCGTAAACCGCGCCGCAGTCGCTCATATCGACTTTACGACCGAACGAGTCGAAGATTTGAACTTCAAAGGAATTCGGAATCCAGTTCGCTTTGTCGGTGCATTGGATGACGATACCGCTGTTCGCGCCTTTCGTCGTTTTGAATTCGAAGTCGAGCATGAAGTTTTCATACTTGTCTTTCGCCCAAATCGCGTTGTCTTTCGTCGCCTTCATGACGCCTTCGTCGTCGATCGACCAAATGGCCGGATCGTATTCGGCGTTTTCGAGCTTTTCGCCGAAGAGCGAGACCCAACCTTCGCCTTCCGCTTTCGGTTGCGTCATCGGAGCGATTTTCGCGTTGCGGATTTTCATCGGCGAATTGCCGTGCAGACCTTGGAAACCGATGTACCCGAGCGGTTCGAACGACGCGAGCGAGCGACCGTGGAACTTCGCTTCGATATCCGTGCCGGCCGGGCTCTTTTCGTTGTTCGTCCATTCGGCGGTGTTGATGCGGTTGATCACTTCGCCGTTAAGTTGAACGGTGATCATGCGGCCGAAGCAGGAAACGCGCATTTTGTTCCATTCGCCCGGCTTTTTTGTAACGTTTTTACTCGGCGCTTGGAAACCGTAGAACGAACCGCAGGAGTGGTAGTTCGGTTCTTGACCGGCGTCGTCGAGGAGTTGGATTTCGATCGTGTTCGGAATCCAGTTGCCTTTGTCGGAGCATTGAATCAGGAAGCCGCCGTTGGTGTGTTCGGAGAGGTTGAATTCAAATTCGCAAACGAACGAGGAGTATTTTTCCTTCGTCCAGATGACGGCGTCTTTCGTCGCGACGAGTTCGCCTTCTTCGTTGAAGGACCAAACGCCTTCCGGGAAGTCGCCGTTTTCGAGTTTTTCGCCAAAGAGCGGAACCATTTCGGCGCCGCGTCCCATCATCATTCCCCCCATCATACCGAAACCGCGCGGGCCGCGTTCGCCGCGTTGGGCGCGGGGGCCGCGTTGAGCGTTATCGCCTTGCGGGCCGTCTTGCGCCGGTTGAGCGAAAGCGACGGAACCGCAAACGAGGAGCGCCGCCATCAGAGAAGACAACGTTTTTTTCATCGAGACAATCCTTTCATAAAATCCGATGAGTCGCGAGAGCGCCGCGCGTCGACGCTCCCCAAAAGCCGCCGCCCCTTCGACCAACGAAAGAAAAACGGCGAGTATTTTCCTTATTTTAACATAACGACGGCAAAATCGCAAAGGCCGCCGCCGCTATTTTAACGTTTTTAACGAAAAAAAGTTCCGTATTCCGTCAAAACCGTTCGATTTTACGCCGACCGCCTATTTTAACCGACGTTTTTTAAGACGAAGCGCGCCAATTTGCGACCCGGCGAACTCAACGGGTAAGCGTCCAAGTCGGCGAGCGGAACCCAGCGAACCTCCGCCGCGACGCGCTCCGGTTCCGGCGTTTTCGGCGTTCGCGTCTTTTCCGCGACCTTCGAGCGTCGAGACGGAAGAAGCGAAACTTGCGGCGCCGCGTCGTTTCCGAGTTCGTCGAAGAGCGTTTTTTCGCGTTTCGGCGACGACAAAATCGGCGACGCTCCGGCGAGTCGGCAAAAGCGGAGCGTTATCTTAAACCGCGTCGCGGCGTGTTTTATCGTACACGCGACGGCGCCGGGTCGACGGTCGAACGGCGGCGCGCCGACTTCCTCCTCAAGGAAACGCTGCAACCTGTCGCAAAGTTCGACGTCGGCGGCGAAATCGAGCGCGTCGCGGAACGCTTCGTTCGTTATTTCGAAACGCGGAAAATCCCAAAGGCCGGCCCAAAGCGCGTTTTCCGGACGGCGGATCAGCAGAACGTCGGACGGGTTTTCGACGTCGCAAACCGAACCGCCGCAACGCGTTCCGTCGTTTCCGCCGTCGTCGAACAAATCGCGGCGTTCAATCCAAAACGCGACGTCGGTTCGCGGAATCGTCTCCGCTTTCTTCTTCAAAACTGGAACGACGTCTTGGTAATCGCGACGCCAACTTTCGCAAAAATCAGTCAACGGGCAAGCGTCGCACTTCGGCGACGTCGGCGAGCAAACCAAGCGGCCCAAGTCGGTCAGCGCGCCGTTTAAACGCCGGTAAACGTTCGGTTTGCGCCGCTTTTCGGAGTCGAGCGGAAGCCAATCTTCGGCGGCGCGCCAAAGGATTTTTTGCGCCGCCGCGGTCGTCGTTTCGAGCCGCAAGCCCAAAAGCCGAGCGTGCAGGCGCGTCGTGTTCGCCTCCAAAATCGGGGCGCGGCGGTCGAACCCGAACGAAAGAATCGCTCCGGCGCAGTATCGCCCGACGCCCGGAAGCGACAAGACGTCCTCAAACCGCTCCGGAACGTCGCCGCCGAACCGCTCGACGATTTCGATCGCCGCCGAGCGAAGCGCCCGCGCTCTCCGGTAATAACCCAAGCCTTCCCAATACTTTAAAACGGTCGCTTCGTCGGCTTCGGCGAGCGCGGTCGCGTTCGGAAAACGGTCGAGAAAGCGCGAAAAATAGCCTTCGACCGTTTGCGTCGTCGTCTGCTGGAGCATAATCTCGCTGACCCAAACGCGATACGGCGTCGGCTCCGAACGCCAAGGGAACGTCCGACCGTTCGCGTCGAACCAACGCAAAAGCGCCGTTCGCGCTCGTTCGAAATCGAACGCCGACAAGACGTTAACCGCTTCCGTCGACGCGGCGTTCGTCTCCGCGTCGAGCGTTTTTTTAGTCGTTTGTTGCAACCGCTTCTCCTAACGCGACACTGTATAACATCGAGCGACGCCGCGCGACTTTTTTACGTCGCAAACTCAACGACGCAACATCTTAATCTGCCGCAAACCGCGTTCGGCGTCCGCTTTTTTGAGCGCTTGACGCTTGTCGTAATTTTGCTTCCCGCGGCAAAGACCGACGAGCAGTTTCGCGCGCCCGTTTTTGAAGTAAAGTTTGAGCGGGACGAGGGTTAAGCCCTTTTCGAGCGCCCGTTTCGCGAACCGTTCGATTTCGCGACGGTGCAGCAGCAACTTGCGGTCGCGCTTGCGTTTATGATTGAAGCGGCTCGCGTCGATGTACTCCGGAATATCGCAGTTGACGAGAAAAACTTCGTCCTTTTTAATCCGCGCGTAACACTCGGCGAGCGAAACGGTTCCGCAGCGCAAACTCTTCACTTCGCTCCCGACCAACTCGATTCCGCATTCGAGCGACTCCAAAACGTCGTAATCGTGTCGCGCTTTGCGGTTTTCGCTGACGACGCGTTCGATTCCGTCGTCCTCTTTCTTCGTTTTTTTATTTTTCGCCATTTCAGTTTATTCGTTAATTTTATCGAAAAGAACGCGGAGCGCGTCCCCGCGTTTAGCGGTTAAGTTTATCCGTTAAGTTTTGCCGTTAATAAGGTTTCATCCAACCCCAATTAACGGCGATATCGTAAAGCCAAGGCGCGACCCAAGGGTTCCAAGTCGGAAACGCCGCCGACGCCGCCGACCAAAAGAGAAGCGCCAACGCGACGCAACGCAACAAAAGCAGTTTTGACGCCTTGTCGACAACCGGTAAAAGCGCCGGAATAAAAAGCGGAACCAACGGGAAGAACCAACGGGACCAGCAGGACATTCCGCCGTAATTGCGGTCGCCTTGGTCGCGCGTCAAAAAGAACGCGAAAAAGACGACCGTCAACGTCAACGCGCCGACGCCGTACGCCCGCAACCCCTTGTCGCTCCTTGGATTAAGCATCCAAACATAAAGTCCGATGACGCTCAAAATCCAAATCGGCGTCAACGAAAAAACGCCGCGCGTCCCGACGGTCGAGTGGAACGCGTACCGCGAAATCGACGGTTCGCCGCGGTCGATTCCGGTTCGATTCGCCCAATGACTCAAGCGAGCGTACTTCGCTTCGCGCGGGCGCCCGGCCGGATAGTAATTATAGTAATACCAATCGTTTGCGTCGAACAGCGTTTTCGGGTCAAGCTCCTTTTCCTTCGCTTCCGCTTGCATCGCCATATGGTCGCGCTTGCAGGAATACGCGGGCATAATCGAGTTGTGCGCGATATAATTCGTCGCGATAAACGCCGCCGCGACGACGAGCCCCGCCGGAATCGCGACGCAAGTCGTTTTCTGCGGGCGTTTTATGAGCAAAATACCGCAAAGCCCCGCCGCGAACGCCAACGCCGGCAAGTCGCAAGCGACCGCAAACGCGCCGAAAAAGCCGGCGAGCGCGAAATAAACCGGGTTCGTCTTCCCGTCGCGCAAAATTTTAAACGCCGCCCAAAGCGCGATCGAAATCGACGCAAAACCCGGCAAATGGTTGTTTAACGTCGGAACGAACGTCAGCGCAAACGTCCCGAACGTCGCCGCCGCGACCGCGTACATTCGGCCCCAGTCGGTTTTGCCGACCGATTCGATAATCGACGCCAAACAGAAAAACGCGATTCCAAGCGGTATCAGTTGATAAATAACGAGTAAAATTCGCGTCGTTTCGAACGGTCGTTTCGCAAGCGACAAGCCGAAACAGCGATTCAAAACCCAATACGGCCCGGCCATTACCGTCGGCAGGAGCGTCGGTTTGCTCGAATAAATATAACCGGACGCCGGGTTCGACGGGTCGTAAATTTCGTCCGGCAACCCGTGTTTCACGACGTCGATCGAATCCCAACCGGGCGTTTCCCAAGCCTTGCCGATCGCGTACGGAACCAACTCTTTGCGATACTCGGCGACGCGGGCGTCGGCTTTGACGCTTTCCTCGTCGCAACGCTCCGGACAAGGGCTCGCGCAGTTGCGCAAAACCTCGCCGGGCGCGAATTTAGCGACCAGTTCCTCCTCCGACGGCGCGGCGCCGGACGCGGGCGGATACGTCGAAAGCGCGGCGCGGCGTTCCGCTTCGATCTCCGCTTTCGCGCTTTCCTTATAAATCGGGACGTAACGATAAACGCGAGCTTCCGGCTCGACGAGCGCGCGAATCGTCAACCAACGGCTCCGGTCGTTCGCGCTCAACTTCTGACGCGCCTTGTTCGCGTCGCGCAACGCGGCGGCGTAAACGCGCTCCAACTCGGCTTCGAGTCGCGCGCCGGAAACGCCTTTTTCGCGGAGCTCTTTCTCTTTCGCTTGCAACGTTTTCGGAATTTGCGCCAAGCGATTGTTTTGAATCGCGCGATCCGGGAGCGAATCGACCGCGACGATCTTGCCGAACCCGACGCCGAGCGCGAGAAAAATTAAAACGGCGTAAATCGACCGCCGCGTCGAACGGCGTTCCGCGTCAAGCGCGGCGTTAACTTCCGCGTCGCTCGTCGACGACGCGTCGACGGGAACCGAGTTTTGCGCGGCGTTGGAAGCGTCGAGCGCGTCGACGCGAGTCGTTTCGTCGGTCATCGTCCTTCTCCTTTTTATTTAATCTCGCTATTTTAACGTTTCAAACTTGCTTAGCCTTAACGGCGCGTTCTCCCGATTCTCTAAATCGCCTATTTTAAATTTTAGCGACCGCGAATCCAAGTTTGTTGCGTTCGACGCGGCGCAGTTTGGGCGGGAGCGGTCGGCGCGACGGTCGTTTGCGCGCCGGTCGGCGTTTCGATTAAGCCGGGAACGACCGCGGAGGCGCCCAATCCGGACGCGGGATCGGCGAACCCGGCGCTTTCGTCCGAGAAAAGCGTCGTTTGCGTCGGCGCGAG
>JAFTUJ010000449.1 GCA_017466305.1 Thermoguttaceae bacterium | reverse complement strand
CGCGACGAGAACCGTTTTCAAGACGCTTACCAACTCGCGAAAGACGACGAGTCGATTCTCGGCAAAACGCTCGCGATCGGCCTTTCGAAGACGTCCGCCGGATACGCGAAAGCGGAGCAAGCGATGCGCGACGTTCAAGAAGAAGAGACGATGCGGCTCGAACACCAAATCGGCTATCTCGCGTTGATCGGCAACTTAGCGCCGATGATCGGGCTTTTCGGAACGGTCGTCGGGATGATCGCGTCGTTCCAAGCGATCGCGGCGGGGGGCGCGGCGCCGTCTCCGCAAAAGTTGGCCGAAGGTATTGCGACCGCGCTCTTTACGACGGAGCTTGGCCTCGCGATCGCGCTTCCGGCGCTCTTCGCGTTCGACTTCCTCAAAAACCGCCTCGCTCGCTTTATGCTCGACGTTTCGGTTCTTTCGGAAAACTTGATGGGTCGTTTCGCCAACGTCGGCGCGCCGAAAACTCCGTCGGCGCCGCCGCAACGCCCGACCGGTTCGCCGTCGTAAACCGCCGTCCGACGCCGTTTCCGTCGCGTCGCGCTCTTTCCGGCGCCGACGCGACGCTCGGTTCCGGCGACGCCGCGTCGTTCCCTTTTTCGCTTTTCTTCCGCCTTCGAAGCGAGTTAAATTACGCAAAATAGTCAAATGAGCAAAGAACGCGTCCGCCCGCGGTTGAAAGAAGCCGCGCCGAATATGACGTCGATGATCGACGTCGTTTTCCTCCTGATTTCGTTCTTCACGTTGGTGATGAACTTTTCGCAAGCGGAGCAAAACGAAGAGATTGCGCTTCCGGTCAGCGAACTGGCGCAACCGCCGGAAGCCGCGCCGCCGGAACAGATCGCGATTCAAGCGTTCGGCGACCGTTCCCTTTTGCTCGGAACGCTCCCCTGTTCGCTCGACGACGGCGGCTCGCCCGAAACGTCGTCGTTCGCCGGGGCGCTGAAAGAAGAACTCCGCGTCTTGAAGGCGATTCGCCGCGTCGACGCCAAGGACGTAACGATAATTATCCGCGGCGACGAGCTGCTCGAAACCGGCTTCATTCAAACGATTATTTCCGTCTGCCAAGAACAAGGGCTCGACGCGTTTGTCCTCCGCGCCCGTCAACGAGCCGACGGTTTTTAAGGCTCGAACGTTCGCGTTCGTTCGCCGCTCGCGACCTTTGCCGACGTCGCGAAACGAAGAAAAAACGGAGCCGGTTTCCCGCCGACTCCGTTTTTTAACGTCCGCTGGCAAACGCCGCGCTTCAACGCTTTACGACTCATTCCTTTAACGTCCGTTCGCAAACGCCGCGTTTCAACGCTTTACGACTCGCGCCGTTTTTTGTTCCCGCGACCGACTTCCGCCCAGCTCGCGTCGAGCCGTTCGAAAATTTCCTCGTTCGAAAGCGAACCGTCCAAAACGAGCGTATACCAACGCCGCTTGTTCATATGATACGCCGGAAAAAAGAGCCGCCCGTCGACGAGGTAGCGGATTTCCTCCGGGTCTTCCTTCAAGTTCAAAATTTCGACCGCTTCCGTCCCGTCGAGCGCGTCGGGCCCGTCGTCGAGCCGCGTTTTTTTCGGAACGCCGCCCAACTTGCGCCGTTCGACGGTCAAAATCGCCGCGTACCACTTGCCGGAGTCTTGCCGACGTAAGATCGCGTTTTTCGGCGCTTTAGCCCAAAGATACTCCGCTTCGTCGCCCCGTTTCCGGCGAGCGTGTTCGATAACCGCGAGCGCCTGCGCGCTTTCGAAAACCGTTTCGCTCATCTTCGCTTCCCTCCGCCGCGTTTCGTCTTTCTCTTCTTTCGCCTTTATTTTCGCCTTCGCGACAAAAAAGCGGAGCCGACGCGCCGCCGACTCCGCTTCCTTAACTCGTTTTAACGCAAGCCGTTGCGTCAAGTCGTGTAATCCGCGTTGAGGTGAACGTATTCGCAGGTCAAGTCGGACGTCCAGAAGCGAATCGACGCGTCGCCTTCTTGGAAGAAGATTTCGAACGACGTGTCGTAGTTGTCGCGAATCGACGCGGAGACGGTTTCCTTGTCGAAGTCGAGCGGCGTTCCGTTTTCGTAAAGCAAGAAACCGTTGACTTTAAGCGAAACTTTCGTCGGGTCGTACGGGACGCCGCAGCGCCCGGTCGCGGAAATAATCCGGCCCCAGTTCGGGTCGGCGCCGCAAATCGCCGTCTTGACGAGCGCGTCGTTGGCGACCGTTTGCGCCAATTTTTTCGCCGACTCGCGGTCGGGCGCGCCGAACACGTCGATCGTAATGAGGTGCGACGCGCCTTCGCCGTCCCCCGGAATCATCGGGGCGAGTTCTTGGCAAAGGTCGAGGAGAAGCGCTTTGAACGCCGCTAAATCTTCTCCGGACAACGGTTCCGGAATCGCGGCGCCGTTCGCCAAGAAGACGACGCTGTCGCTGGTGCTGGTGTGTCCTTCGACGCTGACGCAGTTGAACGTTTCGTCGACGACTTCCTTCAACATCGCTTGCGCGTCGGCCGGTTCGAGCGCGGCGTCGGTCGTCAGCGTCGCGAGCATCGTCGCCATATTCGGGCCGATCATCGCGGCGCCCTTGCACATCCCGGCGAGGCGGAACGTTTTTCCGTCCTTCGTAACCGCTTGACGCGAAACGATTTTCATCTTCGTATCGGTCGTCATGATGGCGGTCGCGGCCTTCTTGAAATCGTCGAGGGTCGAGCCGAGCGACGCTCCGGCGGACGCGGCGCCTTCGGCGATGCGCTCCATCGGGAGTTGGACGCCGATGACGCCGGTCGACATGACGAGCGCTTGGTCGCCGGTCGCGCCGACGGCTTGGGCGGCGAGTTCGGCCATTTTACGCGCGTTTTCGAGCCCGAGCGCCCCGGTGCAGGCGTTGGCGACGCCGGAGTTGGTCGCGACGACGCGGATTCCCTTTCCCGGCGTGAGCGAACGGTCGTAAGTAACCGGCGCGCCGCAATTTAAGTTTTGCGTGTAGACGCCCGCCGCCGTCGCCGGCAAATCCGAAACGACGAGCGCGAAATCGAGTTTCGTCGTATTCGGCTTAACGCCGCAATGCGTTCCGGCGAACCGATACCCTTGGGGAATGAAAAATTCTCGCTCCATTTTCGAGCCCTTTTCTTCTTAACTAAACCGTTGTCGTTAAGCGCTTAGGACGCTTCAACCCCGACGTTTTCCGCCCGTTCGCCCCGCCGTCCGCGTTAAAATTCCGACTCCGGCGAGCCGCCCTTGCCAACGACCGTCGAACCGACGTCGCGTCGAGAGAAATCGACGATTTCCAACGACGATTATACGCCGCCGTCAAGAAAAATCAAGCCCCCCGGAACGCGGCGGCGTTCGTCGTTATTTTTTTAGCGAGAATTTTCGTTTTCGGCGCGTTTTTACCCGGCGTTATTTTCATCGATTAAGTTAACGCAACGCGGCGACGTCGCGGCGCCCGAAACGCGGCTCGAAGTCGCGGCGCTTAATTTGACGTCGCGTCGCCTCTTAGAAAAACTTGAATTTTTCTCGTTTTCCCTTACTAACCAAGCTGCGGCGCGCGACATTTTCTTTGTCGAGCGGAGTTTTCCCCGCGTCGCGTTTTGCGAAATTAACCTCTTCCCTTGCCGCGTTTCGCCGTTATCGTCTCGTCATTTGCCGCTCGTCATTTGCCGCCGCCGCGAGTTTTAATCCGCTTTGCGCGCGCCGCCGCCCCGAATTTTTTCTAAACCTTAACGACGCGGACTTAACGACGCACATCATTGGCAAACGACGTTCTCGTCGCGACGTCCCCGTTTCCATCCGCGCGCCAAATGCCCAATGACGAAGAAACAACTCAACAGCTTCATAGGTTTCAATCCACTCGCCCGTTAGGGCGCGACAGAGCCAATCGAAGAGCCGCAATTAGACACATTGGTTTCAATCCACGCGCCCGTT
>JAFTUJ010000448.1 GCA_017466305.1 Thermoguttaceae bacterium | reverse complement strand
CTTTAATCCTTTCTTTTCGTTGGTTAGGTTCGCGTCAGGAACCGGCGCCGGTCGAGAGAACGGCGGCGTTCTTGTCGGCGACCGACACGCCGAACCCCCACCAGCAGACGTAACGCAAGCCTTCGATTTCCGTTTGGCCGCGAACGGTCTTCAACGTCGGCGTTCGTTGGTTTTGGTAATACGACACGATCGTCAGCGGGATTTCCGCCGGGTCGGCGAGCAACATATATTGAGCGTCGCCCCAAAGGCTCGACAGGTCGGAGCCGGTTCCGAGGAAGTGCGGCGCGACGACTTCGAACTGCGTCGCGAAACGGTTGACGTTCGGAATAACCGCCGTTTCGGCGCCGCCCGCCGCGACGATTTGCGTCGCGTTGACGATGTTCAGCGCCGACGTTTCGAGCGCCGGGGGGACGATCAAAAACTTCCCGCGCGAGCCGATCGGGTCGCCGTCGCCGTCGCGCAAGCCTTTAAATTCGGCGGTTACTTTGTCGAGACCGGCCAGCCCGAACTTCGGGTTTTTATCCGCTCTTTTGACGCCGCTCAAGCCTTCGCAAAGCGTTTGCCAAAAGAGCTTTTGTTTGCGAATCGCCGCCTTGCGCCCCATCAAACGCGGCACGTCCATCAGGGCGTTCATATCGTCGTTGGCGATCGTTTCGAAGTCGAGCCGCAACTCGAACCCGCGAACGCGCGCCTTGTTGACGTAATTCTCGTCGGAAAGTTTGAGGTTTTCCAGCTCGCCGTTCGCTTTCACTACGGCGAAATCCCCCGACGGCAACAGGTTCACGAAGTTCTGTTCGCGGAAGTCTTTAGCGGCGACGACGCGCGAAATCGCGTCCGTCGGGTCGGGAATCGCGAGAATCCCGTTCAACAGTTGCTTGTGCATCACGTTCGCCAAAACGTTCGGCACGTCGACCGTCGAAAGCTCTCCGGCGGCGCGCCCGAAACGGTATCGGGCCGGGTCGATAAACGCTTGAAGTTGAGCGCGTTGGAGCGTTTCCGTCAACGAGCTTGCGTCGGCGTATCCGGCCCGGGCGGCCCCGGCGCGGTACATCATCCCCATCAGCGTCAAGTTGCGGTTTTCGCTCCGGCTCGCTTCGTCGATTTCCGCCTCCGAGTAACCGAGTTTTTCGAGCGTTTTCGGCTCGACGCCCCCCGACGTCAAGAGCGACGCTTCCGCGACGCGGGCCGCCGACGGACGCGGGCGCGTTTGAAACGTCGTCGTTTGCGAGCCGAGCCGGTCGACCGGGAACTTCGTTCGCGACCAAGGGCGCGGGCCGCCGACGGTCGCGAAACCGCGCGACGCGGTCGCCGTTTTGTTCGCGTCGTCTTCCCCGTCCGCGCTTGCCGTTTGCGCGCCGTCTTCTTCGGAGGGCGCCGACGCGGACGCGGTTTGCGCCGATTCGTCCGGAGCGTTCGCGGCGCCGAAACGAGCGAACGCCGCTTTCGCGACTTCGAGAATCTCCGGCGCGGCGTTGACGACGTCGTCGATTCCCAACGACGCGGCGAAGGCGACGAACTCCGGGTCGGCGGGGTCGATTTCCCCTTCGGCGGACGCGGTTTTGTTCGCGTCGTCCGGAGCGTTCGCGCTCGCCGACTTGGTCGCGTCGTCCGGGGCGTTCGCGGCGGCGTCCAGAATTTCTTCGACGACGTCGGACGGAAGCGGGGCCGCGTTCGGATCGGAAGCCGCTTGCGCGATGCGTTGAATCGCGTCGCGACGGGTCGCCGTCGGCGCAAGCCCGAGTTTTCGCGTTAAAAAAGACCAATTTCGCATTTTCGTTTTTCCTTTCTGCGCGTTAAAATTCCCCGCCGCGTTCCCGACGACGACCTTCGTTCCGGCGTCGTCTGCGCCGAGCGTTACGACGGAAATTTCTTTCAGTTTCCAACGGCGAACGATTTCGATCGGGCCCTCGAACGTTTGCCCGTTGACCGCGACCGTCTCTCCGGCGGCGATTTGCTCGACGTTTTCCGGCGGAATGATTCCGGTCGCGACCGACGCTTCGAGTCGAGCGCCGCGCTTCCAAAGAGCGACGACTTTTCCGGCGGCGGGGTCGATTCCGAAGTTGATGAGGCGGCCCCGGGCGACGATCTTGCCGCCGTCGTACTCGACCGCGTCCGTCTGCCCGACCTTTTGGTTTTGGTCGTGATCGCGGATAATCGGGACGTTCTGCGGGCGCTCCTCCAAGCCGTCGACGTCGAAAACGACCGGAAGGGGCCAAACGTCCGGGTTCATTCGGAGCAAGCCGCCGGAATACGCCGGATCGAAAAGAATCGTCGGGATTTTTTCGGACGCGGCGGGCGGGTCGGCGGAAGCGGCGGGGAGCGTCAAGTTCGAAACGCTCGCGGCGAGGTTCGCGGTTCGGTTCATTGCGGGACGGTTCCTTGTTCGAGGTTGGCGGCGGGTTCCGGCTCCGACTCCGGCGTCGGCGTCGGCGGCGGAAGTTCGGCGGGCGCGACGGTCGAAATCGCGCCGGTCGTCGAAAGACCGAGTCCGGACGATTCGAGGGACGCGGCGAGGTTTTCGAGTTCGCGTTTGCGTTGCGCCGCCAAGTCGTCGTAATCTTCGCCGCGACGCGCCGCGATCTGTTCGAGGGTGATCGTTCCGTTGCGGAGTTCGATTTCGTCCGCTTCCGCGTCGGCTTTGCGATCGATCGAACGCGGTTCCGGAAAGAGCCAACGCCGCGCGACGTTCTCCGGCGCCCCGGTCAACGTCAGCAACTCGTTCGCGATCGGGTCGAGGACGGCGAACTCCGTCAGCCAGTCGTTGAAAACGACGTCGAGGAAGTCGGCGGCGATCTTCTTTTGGCGGACGCGAACGATCGTCGCGTCGATTTGCTCGTCCATCTTCGCCGACGAAAAGTTGTAACTCGAGTGGTCGTTGTTGATCTTGCCGCAACCGACGCCGAGCGCCGCGCCGACGTCTCCGGCGAGAAGGCGTTTGAACGCGTCGAAGCCGGTCGTCGGGTGTTTCGCGTCCCCGAACGTCGGCGCCATTCCGAGCGGAGCGACGAACGCGCCGTCCGGAAGCGCTTTCGACTCGCCCGCCTTCGGGATTTTGAGCGCGCCCGCTTCGGCGTAAGCGGCGCTTAAAACGGTCGGGTTGTCGGTGTGCAAAATAACCGAGAATTTCGCCGCGTTCTTGACCGCTTGGATTTCGAGCGACCGCAAAATTTTCAGTTCGCGAATCAAATTGAGCGCGCTTTGCGACTCCGGAACGCCGCGCCGCTGTTGCGGAAGCGCCCGGTGGAACGTGTGAACGATTTCGTCGGCGGGAACGAACTCCCATTCGAGCGTTTCGTGGAACGGATTCAAGTTTTCGCGTTGGACGTAATAGCCGACCGGCGTCGCGGCGTCGTCCGGGCGGTCGTATCGAACGCCGTCGTTGACGAGCG
>JAFTUJ010000447.1 GCA_017466305.1 Thermoguttaceae bacterium | reverse complement strand
TCGACGTCTTGCGCGTCGTCGGTCGGCGCCCCGACTTCCGGTTTCGCGGCGGTTTCCGCGTCTTCTTCGGCGACCGGGCCGACTTTTTGCAGTTCGGCGATTCCGGCGGTCAGCGCGAGGCTAAATTCGGAACGCTGCATCACGCCGACCGGCGAAATTTGGCCGTCCGTCCCGGCGGTCAAGACGCTCGTTTGCGCCGGACGCGCGGAGGCGCCGTTTTTCTTCGAATGCGTCAGCGAATTGGCGAACGCTTCGTAATTCATCGCCGTTTCTTCGACGTCTTTCGCGACTTGGCCGCCGTCGAGGACGAAGAGTTTCGACCCGGCGGCGATATCGTTAAACGCGGCGGTCAGTTCGAGACTCGAAACGTATTGCGAACGTTGCGTACCGTAGGTTTTCAGGTAACCGACCGCTTCGCCGCCGACAAAACCGGCGGTGCCGCCGCCCGCGAAGTAGAAGACGATAACGTCGTTGTCGTCCGACTTCGCTTTAAGGGCTTCCAACGCGTTCAGGACGGCGTTTTTCGTCGCGTCGGCGTTCTTCAGGAGCGTAATATTTTCTTCGGCCCATTGCGGGTCGGCAAGGAGCGCGTCGCGGAACGCTTCGGCGTCGTTCGCGGCGGCGGTCAGGTCGTCGGCGGTTCCCGGGTAATCGGAGACGCCGACGATCACCGCGCGGTAAACGACTTCGTTCAGGAAGTCGGCGGTCGTTTTTTCGACGCTCGCGCAGAGCCAACCGTTGTCCAAAACGTAACCTTCGGGCGCTTCGAAGCCTTGTTCTTCAGTGAAGTGGTTCTTCACTTGGAGTTGGAACTCGTACTTCGTCGCGGCGCTAAGACCGGCGATCTTGCAACCGGTCGCGGCGCGATCGCAAACGATCGGTTCGCTCCATTCGCCCGGTTTACCGTCGGCGTCGATCGCGCGATAACGGACTTGAACGTCGGAAACGTAATCGCCGTTCGGGATTTGCCAATTCAACGTCGCGACGGAGTTCAGGATCGTAACGGCGTCTTTGCCTTCCGTCGTCGTTTCGTCGTTGAAGTATTCTTGCGGGTCGGTCGGAACGACGGCGCCGGATTGGACGAAACCGCCGAGTTCGAGGGAGTATCGGCTCGCCACGTCGCTACGATGACCTTTGACGCACACAAAGTACGTTCCTTCGGTGACCGAGTAGTTCGGTTTGCCGACGTTCTTCTCATTAATGTCGGCGAATTTAATCGTTTCAACGTCGGAAACGCCCGAGCTAACGCCAATTTGAATCACCTTGTCCGGATTGTTGGGATCGACTTTATAAAGCACGAGGTCGAGGTCGCGCGGTCTGCCCGTTTCGTCCTTATCGTGGATTTTAATTTCAACAAACGCGTTCAAGTAATTTTGGGTCTCGGCGTTCGGATCGTCCTTCAGATCGAACTTAAACCAGTCGTAGATCGGGGAACCGTCCTTGTTGGTTTTACCGGTAATGCGCAGGTCGTCGATAAAGCGGTGGAGGAGCGGGTCGCCGTTCGCGTCGACGGCGCCGGTCATCGGGCTCAGTCTTTCGATATTCGCGACGCCGAGATCCGGGTTCGTCGCGCGCGGATTATCGTTTTCGACAACTTCCTCCTTGCTGGCGTTCGGCGCAAAGCGGTCTTCGTCCATATTGTCGAGCGCGAAGCGACCGGACGCGAAGTTGTTGTCGACGAGATATTCGATTTCCTTCGCCACGCCTTCGTTCGCGACGTAGTCGAGGGAGACGGAACCGTTCGCGAGAGCCGTTCCGAACGCTTTCGTTACCGTGAAAACGCCGTCGCCGCGGTCGACGCTCGCGGTCGAGCCGAGTTGCGTCGCGATTTCGTTTCCGGAAGCGTCGACGAACGCGCCGTTCTTGAAGGTCGCTTCGACGCCGTCGAGGACGACCTCTTCGCCTTCGTTGAAGGCGAACGCTTCGCTCGCGCCCGGAGCGTAGAACGCGCCGAGTTGGTAGTTCGCCGGGTTCAAGACGAGCGCGATCGCGTTGTTCGCGAGGAGGCCGTCGTCGAAGTATTTGCCCGCCAAAGACTCTTTGTCGGAGACGGAACCGATGTTGAAATCGCCGACCGACAAGGCTTGACCGGCGTTCATATCGAGTCCGGTCGTGAAGAGCGCGACCAATTTCTCGCGCGTCTCCGCCAACATTCCGCTAACGTTCTCGGGCGAATTCAACGCGGCCGCGACGTCGGCGGGGTCGACAAGTTTGCCATTAATATAAAGGGCGAGCTTCGCGCCGGCGTAAACCGCGTCGTTTTCTTTGCTTTGAGAAATGGCGAGGCCGTAGTTCAGGTAAATATCCGAGTTGGCGCCAATCGTCGTTTCGTTGGAGAAAACCGAGCTCAACGACTCGGCTTGCTTTTGCGTCGTAACGACGAGCGGCGATTCCCAAACGCAATTGCTCGGCGCTTCGACGCGCGCGTCCAAAACGGCGCCGCAGCCGGGTTTAAATTCAAGTTTGTAACCGACGTTGCTCGCGTTTTTGAACCCGACGATCTTCACGAAGTAGACGCCGGCGTCCAAACCGTTAAGCGAAATCGTTTCGCACGGTTGTTCGCCGTCGAGGCGCAGTTCGCTCTTGAGTTGTTTGCCGTCGGCGTCTCTAACGATCGAGTAACCGCGCGGGTCGTTCGCGTCTTCCTTGTAAAGGTAGAAGTCGAGGTCGCCGTCGTTGTCTTGAATGAATTTCGACTGATAGTAAAGGTTGATTTCGTTGTTTACGTCGCCGGCGCCGGTCATTTCGAAGCGGAACCAGTCGACTTCGGAGACTTCGTTGCGCGCGTATTGTTTCAAGACGAGGTCGGACAACGTCCGATCGCCGAACAGGACGCCAAGGTTGCCGCCCGTTCCAACCGGCGCGTTCACGACGTCTTCAAAGCCGTCGTTTTGTTCGAAACTGTCGTCAAAACCGGTGTGGAAGGTCAGTTTGTAACCGTCGTTAACTTGGCTTTTCACCGACTTATCCGCGAACTCGACCTTGAGGTAGAATTGGTTTTCATTGTAACCGCCCGGATTCAAGCCGGCGAGCGAAATGCGATGGCGACAGGTCGTCGTCGAGTAAATTTTGCCGTCTTCGCCGGTTTGGTACGTCGTTTCCTTCGAGAAAGTCGCGTCGTAACGCCCCGGTTCGTACCCGTAGCTCGTAGGGTCGAGCGTAATCAAAGAGTTGTCTTCGCCGCGCAGGCAAAGCGTAACATTCAAGGGCGCGACGCCGTAAGCGTCTTGGTATTCGAGGAGGATGTAGTCGGAGTTCGACGCGGTTTGACCGAGCGAAAACGCGTACAAGTCGACCTCGTCGTTGTCCTCGTCTTTGTTCTGCTTATCCGAGTAGAGCGTCAAATTTTCGAGAACGAGGTCGTTTCCGGGGGTCACGCGGTCGCCGGTCGCGTCGCCGACGATCAAGTCGAGTTCGCCAAGATCGGCTTTGGGGTTCGCGATAACGTCTCTCTCGCTGTCGTTCTTTTCGAATTGGTCGTCTTCGACGCCGTAACCGGGCATACGTTCCAGCGACGTGAAGGAGTAAACGTAAGGAACTTGGCCTTCGGGATACAGTTTTTGATCGTCTTCGAGGGTCGTCAGCCCGACCAAACGGTAAGAGCCGATCGCGTTGTCCCACTTAACGGGAATCGTGCAGATTTCGCCGTTAGCGCGCGAAACGACCATACCGGTATAGTAGTCGACGTCGTTTTCATTGTAGAAACCGTCCTTGTCGTCGGTCGTGAAGCCCCAGAGCGTAACCCATTCTTTAATCGGTTGTTGCGTCAGCTCGTCGGTCGCGTCGCCGGCGATCGTCGAGAAACGGATCTCGACGCCGACCGCGGCGTTGTTCGAGAGGTATTCGTTTTGCGCCGAGTAGAACGGCGACTTCGCCGTCAACATACTGGCGACCAACGTTTCTTCGCAGTATTGGCGGTACCCGTCCCATTGGCCGGTCGTCGTCGGGAAGAGGTTCCCGGCGGTCGTGTTTGGATCAAGTTGCGCCCAACCTTCTTGCCCTTGCTGATTGTATTCGGCGGAGCCGTTCATGAACCAAGCGAGCCCGTAAAGGAGCGACGTTTGGTCGTTCGTGAACGCGTCGGAGAAGTAGTCGAAGACTTGATTTTCCGGCTTAACGCTGGATTCCGGGTTGACCGCTTGGGAGGCCGGGCCCCACCCGGTATAGGTCAACATATTCGCAAGGGTCGCGGCCCAACCCAAATTGCTGTACGCGCTAACGGTCGAACCGACGGCGTCTTCGTCGCTTTCCGGGAAGAGCGAAACGGCGATATCGGGCGCGGCGGAAGCGGCGGTTCCGTCTTCGATCGTCGCGTTCGAGACGAGGTCGCCGACGGTCGCTTGGAACGATTCCGGCTTCGAGACGAGCGTCGTTTCTTCAAAGATTCCGTTCGAAACGGAGAAAGTCGGCGCGGCGGCTTTGACTTCGTTCAGCGCGGCGAGGTCGAATTCAACGACCGGCCCGACGAGCGTCGACGTTTGAGCGGCTTCGGCGTTCGCCGCGGCCAACAGCGTCGGGTCGACGGCGAGCAATTGCCGATCTTCCAACGGTTCCATACCCAAACGACGCGACGGCGCGTTCGTCTTTTTCTTCGAGTGAAAAACGCGATTCACAAGACCGGACAGAAATTGCTTACCTTGTTGCGACATTGTGTTCATTCCTTGAGTAAATAATAACCGAACGCGGCGCGAACGAACGAAAGCGGATCCAAACCCTCGTCGACGCCTAACCGCGCGCCTTTTTTCTCTTTTTACCGCCGTATTTTAACGTTAAGTAATCGATACGATCGAAACCCCGAACCGACCGAAGCCGCTTCGAAGCCGACGACCGAGACCGACGGCGCGCTCTTCCAAAGGAAAAAAGACGCGCTCCGACGTCGTCCCGTCCCGTCGCCGCGCTGGACGTCGAGACGGGCGTTCGCAACCGACGCGCTCTCCCCCTCCGAACAAATCGGAAGTCGTCGAAAAGAAAATCGCCGGTCGTCGCGGCGTTCGATTTTCTTTGGACGCGCTGGTCGCCTATTGGGACGTATTCTTATTTAGTTTAACGTAACTTGTCAAAAAATACTATATAAAAATAAAAAATTTTTAGCGTCCAACGCGTTTTACTCGTCGGTCGTTCTGGATGCGCCGATTTTACCAATAAAGCCGACGCAATCGAAAAACGCTTCTTTGCCGAAAAGAGCCGAAATTTCCGGCGTTTTCCGCAAACGTTTTTCTAAAATCGCGCTAAAATTTCCCCTATTTTAACCGTCTTTCCCAGTTTCGCCAAACCTCCTTTTTTTTAGCGACGTTCGCCCAAAGCGGACCAAACGCCGTTTCCTTGGACGCGCCGAACGTCGAGACGTTCCGAAAAAACGTCGCGCCGCGACAAAAAGAAGAAAAAAAGCGAGAAAATCGCCCGCCCTCCGCCGCCGACGCGATTCGAAAACGGCTCGCAAGCGCGCAAAGCGTTCGCCGCTCCGATCGCAAAATTTTCCGCTCCCAACAAAACTCGCAAGCGCGCAAAGCGTTCGCCGCTCCGATCGCAAAATTTTCCGCTCCCAACAAAACTCGCAAGCGCGCAAAGCGTTCGCCGC
>JAFTUJ010000446.1 GCA_017466305.1 Thermoguttaceae bacterium | reverse complement strand
GCGAACCGGGGATGTTGAATAATTTTTATCGATCGAAAATTCATAAGTATTACGACAAATTGTTGCTCGGTTGGTTGATATTGTTAAGTTTTTGTCCGGTGATAAATATGACGCGTCATATTGTCGCGTATTCGAATGGGCCGGCGTTGCCGGCGGCGCTCGCGGTAACGGGGGGAGGATATTTAATCTATAACGCGGGGGTGCGAAAGGGTCGCGTTTCTCGTTCAAAGACGGAAAGCTAAGCGTTTTTTGGGGGTAGCCGAGTTGTATAGCTTTTGAATAAAATATCGAAAATAAAATATCAAAAGACGGCGTAGAACGAACTTTTCCGGACGCGTTGAAGACCGGAAGAAAACTAGCGCGACAAAAGTCGACGACGCGGCGTCAATAACGAAGCGCTACTCGACGTCGACATTTTAATTTTACACGGCGTCGTTAGTTTTTTAGCGTTCCCGATTTTGCGTTTTTCGGCGGAGCGCGGTCGACGAAACGTCGTCTAAAAATTCTTCCGGCGGGACGAAGGCGCAAAGCGTTCGCAGTTTTTCCGGGAGCGGAAGCGACTCCGGCGCTTGGACGGCTCCGTCGAGCTTGCGCGTAAAGACGAGGAACTTCGCTCCCGATTCCGCCAAGCGTTCCAAGACCGCGTCGCGGCGCGAAGTCGAGCCGTTCTCGTACTTTGCGTCGCCGAGCCGAACGACCGAATCGGTTCCGAGCGCGAACGTCGAACCGGGAAAGAGCGCCGCTTTTTCGACGAAGCGCGGCGCGTTCGTCGTCCAAACCGGAACGTTCGGCGCCGCCTCTTGAAGCGCTTCAAGACGTCGCGAAATCTCGAGCGCGTCGAGCGACGGCTTGTCGACGTTGCGAACGGAAAGCTCGAACGCGACCGGAGCGCCGGTCTTCTCGGCGGCCAACTCCGCGACGCGACGATGCGCCCGATGCGGCGGATTGAACGAGCCGGGGTAAAGCGTTTCGGCGGTCGACGGCGCGTCGAGAGGGTTTCGGAACGAAGCGGTTGTTAAGTCTTGCGATTCTTGCGTTTGTCGTTCTTGCGTTTGTCGTTCTTGCGTTTGTCGTTCTTGCGTTTGTCGTTCTTGCGTTTGCGGCGTCGGCGCGAACCGGACGGCGGCGACTTTTCCGGCGTCGAAACGGAGCGCGGCGACTTTCGGGAACGGACGCGGGAACGTCGTCGAGTCGAGCTCGAAGAGGAACGCCGAGCCGACCGCGTCGAGCGTCGTCCAAGAAATCGACGCGACGTCGCCGGGCCCGAGCGGCAGCAACTCCGACGGCGGAATCGGAGCGGAAAATTCGCGCCAAGCGGTCGAGGAAAGCGGCGGAAGCGGCGCGTTAAGTTCCGATTCGGCGGCGTTTGCGGTTTCGGGGGCGACGGTCGAAAAACGGGCGCGAGCGGCGGCGCAAGCTTGGTTAAGTTCCGCTTCCGCAACGTTTGCGGTTGTTTGAGCGTTAAGTCGGAGGAAATCGCCGGAATTCGCGGCGTCGAGGACGGTTGAGCGTTCCGATTCGGCGGCGTTTGCGGTTTCGGCGTCGATTCCGAGCGCGGCGGCCCGGTCGACGGCGTTTTCGGCGGCGAAAAGAAGAACCGTCAAAATAAAGTCGGCGGCGAGGCGTTCTTCGGCGGCGCGGTCGCGGGCGCCTTTTTCGAGCGTCAGCGTCGCGGAAAACGTTTCGAAAAGCGTCTCGACCGCGCAAAAAATCCGATGTTCGCCGCGTTTCGGACGGTCGGAAACGAGAGACGCCGTCGCGCCGACGCCGACGAGAGAAAACGCGGAAAGGTCGAAATTTCCGGAGTTTTTGATTTCCTTGTTTTTGTCGCGGTTTTCCGGCGTCTTGGCGTTGGTCGCGGAGAGCGGCGAAAGCGGGGCGACGTTAAAAAGACGGTTTTTGATATTTAGGTTTTCGTCCGGTTTTCTTGTTTCTTGCGCCGCGGCGGCCAACGTTCGCGCTCGACGCAGCGCCGCCGACGCCAAAAGTCGCGCCGTTCGTTCGGACGAGTAATTCTCGGGACGGAACCCCAAAAACGCGTTCGTCGCTTCAGGAGAATAGGGAATCAAGCCTTCCAAAAAGGACGCCGACGCGCCGGGAATCGACAAATAATCGGACAAAAACGCCGAACCGCCTCCGGAAATCGAAAAGACGTATCGCCAAGGCGTTTCGCGGAGGCGGCGGAAAGCGGCGAGTCGAGCGGTCGAGCGGGCGTCGGCGGAAGCGGACATAACGGTTTTATCGGTAATAACGGGTTTGATTCTCGGAAAACGGCGTCGATAATCGACGGCGAGCGCGCGACGCTTCGGAAGCGTCGTTCTTTTATCGGCGTTTTTTCCTTATTTATTAATAAAGAGCGGGAAGCGGAAGCGGAGCGAAGGGGAAAACGGCGAAAACGAGCGCGTTTTTTCGATTTTTTCGGTCGTTTTCCGAAAATTTGCGAAAATTTCTTTGACTTTCCGGGTTCGAGCGGTTAAAATAGGGCTTTCTTCCGGATTTCGGCGTCGTCGAATCCGGCGCGAGAACGATTCAT
>JAFTUJ010000445.1 GCA_017466305.1 Thermoguttaceae bacterium | reverse complement strand
GGCGAGGAACGCGTCGCGCTGCGAAGCGTCGAGCGAGTCGACGGCTCGGTCGGGCGCGACGAATCGGGCGATTTCGCGTTCGTTGCGGAGCCAAGCTCGGGCCCATCGGAGGCGGCGGCGTTCGAATTCGTCGGCGCGAGCGTTGGCGAAGAGGGCGGCGTCGCGTTCGAGTTCGGCGAGGAGCGCGTTCGCGTCGTCGACGCAAAGTCGGAAGAGGAGTTCGTTCGCGTCGGAGTAGCGAACCGGCGCGAGGCGCGTTTCGGGGCGTTCGGGCGCGACGTCGGCTTTGGCGGCGGCGTTGGGATCCGGGACGTCGAGTTGTCGGACGCGCCAACGGGGAGCGGCGGCGTCGAACGATTCGAAGGCGCAGAACCAGCTGGTTTCGGCGGGCGCGGCGCCTTCGAGGCGCGGGGCGACGAGTTCGCAAGTCGTCGAGCGCGTTCCGAAGAGCGAGCGGCGGGCGCGCGTCGAGCGGAGCGGCGGGAATTGAACGGCGACTTCGAGGCGTTTGCCGACGCGCGTCGCGTCGAGGTCGAGCGCCCAGCGTCCGGCGCCGAGGTTTGCGACGCGGCGTCGCGAACCGTTGACCGTCGCTTCGAGGACGCGAGCCGATTCCGGGACGAGCAAAACGCATTCGCGCGGCGCGTTCGGGCGCAGCGAGAAGGTCGACGAAACGAAGATTTCGCCGCGAGCGTCGACGTAAAAGGAGGAGCGGGCGCGCGAAATTTGGAGGCGGTCGTCGTCGGACGCGATCCAAGCGTCGGCGTCGGCGGCGAGCGTTTCGAGGATGGAGAAGTCGACCGCTTCGTCGTTCGACATTCCGGAGTCGAGCGTTAGGATCGCCGGGGGAACGAGGAAGGACGGCGAATCGCTCGACGCGCCGCCGGCGACGAGCGCGGCGGTTCCGCGCGTCAGTTCGCGGGGCGCGTCGAGCGTCGTCGGGTAATCTTCGCGGGCGACGGGGCGGAGGTTTTCCGTTTCCCAACGAATCGGCGTCGTATTGAAGCGTCGCGGGAGGAACGCGAAACGGCGGACGCCGGAAACGTCTTCGCGGGGCGAATCCGGAAGGAGGCGGAAGCAGGGGAAGCGGACGTTGTCGTTTTTGTTTTTCATCGTCGCGACGAAGACGAATTCCGCGACGCCGACGAGGGGCGTTTTTTTCGGTTGGAAAACGAAAACGCGTTCGCCGGTTTCGAGCGTCGTTTCGGTCGCGACGAAATCGGAGTCCGGGGGGAGCGGTTCGAGCGCGTAAGCGTCGTCCGCGGCGACGCAAAATCGGTCGACGCGGCCGTTTTTAACGTCGACGCGGAAGTCGACCGCCGTTTTCCAAAAATCGCCGGTTTTGGGGTAAAGGAAGACGCGTTGAACGCCTTCGAGGCGCGGAGCGTTGACGCGAACGACGACGTCGTTCGGGCGACTCGGCGTCGCCGTCGCGGCGTCGGGCGTCGACGCGGAGACGGGGGCGACCGCGTCGAACGCGCCGACGAAGCAAACGTCGTCGGTCGGGGCGGGGTCGAGCGTTTCCGCGTCGGCGAGGCGCGTCGCGTCGAGGGGCGTCCAAGCGCGGGGCGTCGTCCAATCGAGGTAAGCGTTGGCGCCGCGGTAAAGGCGAACGCGGGCGCTCGTTCGGTCGACGTTTTGGAGCGCGAGAATCGGGAAGGGGCGCGCGACGTCGAGCGTCGTTTTCGCGCGACCGACGACGCGGAGCGAATAACGGCCTTTGAGCGGAGCGCGGAAAAGGAGGGAAAGGGTTCCGGGGTCGAGGAAGAATTCGGGCGTTTCGACGGCGACGTTTTGTTCGTCGAAGAGCGCGATTTCGTCGACCGCGAAGGGCGTCGGCGTTTCGAGGTCGAGTCGGAAAAGTTCGGTTGGAGCGTCGAGCGTCGCGACGAGCCGCGTTTCGACTTGCGTCGGGCGAAAAACGAGCGTCGTCGTTTCGGAGGCGACCGGGCGAACGCTTTTTAAGCGCGTCGAGATCGAGGCGCCGCGCGGCGTTTTGTCGAGATTGTAAACCGCGATCGGCGTTTCTTTAAGGGGAGATCCCCAAGCGTTTTGGAACGCGGCGATCGTTTCCGACGCCGGAGGAAGGGCGGCGCATTCGACGCCGACGCCGGGAACGAGCGCGAGCCAACTTTTTAAGACGCGGACGTCGCGAACGGCGAGCAAAGGAAGGCGCGCGCGACCGACGCCGGAAAAGTTGCGGGCGACAAAGTCCGCGTCGAGCGCGAAAGCGCCGGATATCGGCGTTTTGAAGGCGACGCGCAGCGAGCCGTCGGCGTTCGTTTCGACCGATTCAATTTCCGCTTTGTCGCATTGGCAGTAACCGGAGAACGCGTAAAGCGGGTCGCCGTCGAGGACGAGCGAGTCGACTTTGCCGCCGACGACTTGGCAGCGGAACGACGCGCGAACGTCCGCTTGCGTCGGACGCGCCCGCATGAGGAAGAGTTGTTCGACGTCGACGTTCGCTTTGCCCGCGCGAGCGTTCGGTTCCGTTTTCGCGACGACGAGACGGTCGATCGCGCCGAGTTCGACCGCGACGCGACCGGCCGAACGCGTCGTTTTGCCGAGCGCGTTCGGGAAGTCGAACGTCGGCGCGTCCGGCGGAACGGTCAGTTCGAGTCGCGCCGAGGGAACGCGGGGGATGGGGAAGGAGATTTCGGCGCTCGAGTCCGAAAATTGCGGCGGAGCGATCGTCAGTTCGAGGACGTGTTCGCCCGGCTGGGCGTCGACGATTTCGAAAAAGATTTCGCGACCGTTTTCGGAGAACGTCGGCGCGATCGCGCGGTCGTCGAACTTGACGTCGAAATCGGGCGCGAGCCGCGTCGCCGGGAGCGCGATCGTCGCGTTCGGTTCGTCGAGAACGACGGAGTAGGTCGCCGTTAAGTTGAAGAGCGAAGTCGCGTCGGCGAACGCGTTGTGATTGACGACGCCTTCGTAAAGCGCGTCGACGACGCGCCAAGAACGCGCCGCCGGGCGAGCGTCGAGCGTCGAGCGAATTTCTTCGTAAAAGTCGGCTGGAATCCAATAATAGGAGCCGACCGGGCGACGTTCGTCGTCGACGGGAACGAAGACGCGGCGCGGTTCGCGCCAAGGCGACGCGGCGGAGGCGGCGGAAGTCGCGGAATCGGCGGAGGCGGAGGCGGCGCCGGAAGTCGTTCCGGAGGTTGCGCCGGAGGTTGCGGAAGTCGCGG
>JAFTUJ010000444.1 GCA_017466305.1 Thermoguttaceae bacterium | reverse complement strand
TCTTCTTCCGCTTTCATTTTGTTTCGGGTGTCTCAAAAAAATCGCGACGCGCCGAAGAGCGTCGCGAAAGGTTGCGTTTGTTCGATTTATCGCCGTCGACGGCAAGCGTTCCAAACGCGCGAGCGTTAAAAAGTCGACTCAAATGTTAAGTCGACTCAAAAATGTTAAAAGCTAAACGTTAAAAGCTAAGCGTTTAAAGCGTCAATCCGCCGTCGAGCGCCCGGTCGCGACGTCGAACTCGTCGACCGCCGGAATCAACATCGCCAACGACGCGAAGAAGTAGGCCTCCGCGACGGAAATAAAGACCAGCGCGGGCTTTCCGAGCAAGAAACTCGTCGCCGCGTAAAAAGTCGCCGGGGGCAGAATAAACGACGCGACCGCCAGCGCCTTCGACGGGTTGCGCGCGCCCAGCGCGACGTAAAGCCCGACGCCGCCGCCCAACATAAACGCCAAGAACGGTTGGAGTTGCGCCTCGAACGAACCGCTAAACGCCAGCATCGTCCACATGCAGACCGCGACGCCGATAAACAAGAAGAAAACGACGCCCAAGCTCGTCGCCGCCGCGCTCCGAGTGTTCTCGTATTGCAGGCCGATATGCACCCCGATCGTCGCGACGAACAAGTACAAAACGCAAATCCCCAGGAAGAGGTAAACCGCCGTCGACGGCTCGACCGCGCCTTTCCAACCCAAGTAACCGCAAAGCAAAAGCGGGAAAACGACCGCTTCCTTCATGTTGTAAAACGCGCCGAGAAGTTTCCCGTACACAAATTCTTTCGGCGACAAATCGCTCGCCAAAAGCAAGACGAACGCCCCCAAGTCGCGCTCCGACGTCATCGACGCGATCGCCTGCGCGTTCAGGAGGAACATCGAGAGCAAAATCAGCGGAATCGTCGGCGCCGCCAGTTGCGCAAAGGTCGGAAACGCGGTCGCTTCGAGCGTCGTATGCAGCGAAAACGCCGCGACGCAGAACAGCAGGAAGTAAACGATTCTTGCGACAAACGTTCGCGCGCCGTACGCTCGCGTCCGCACCTCGCGCCAAAGAATCGGGTTGTCCCAAACTTCGCGCGCTTTCCCGCTCGACGAAACGGACGGGTCGACGGCGTATTTCCCCTGCGGCGCGACGCCGGTCGCGATCGATTCTTCCGTCGCGACGCCGGATCGCGTCGAGAGGTTTTCGCGGAGTCCGCGGGCGTCGAACCCGGCTTTTTCCGCTTTCTCCGACGTTCCGGAGTCGGTCGCGGGCGCGGTTCCGATTCCGCCGAGCGAACCGAGCGCCAAGACGTTGTCGACGCCGCCCTTTTCGCCGCCCTTTTCGCCGCGCTTCTCGTCGACGACCGCTTTCGCGACCGCCGCGAGTTCGTTCCGTCCCTCGCGCGCCTCGACGTCGGAGAGCGTTTCCTCGACGGCGAAAAGGTTGTCGGCCAAGTCGGAATAGGGGTTCTCGTCGGCGTTTTGCCCGCGTCGACGTTCGGCGGCTTCGCGGTCGAGCCGGGCTTGCACCGCCTCCTGACGCCAAGTGTCTTGTTCGCCGGTCGCGTTTTTCAGCGTTTCGCGGGACGGGTTCCAAACGCGAACCATCGCGATCGCGACGCCGTTGATCGCCGCCGTCAGAATCGCGCTAACGCCGAGGAACGGCGCGATCGGAGCCAACGCCGCCCAAACGGACGCAACCGCCGCCCCGTCCGGACGCGCCGCCAAGACGACCGCTCGCCAAGGACTCGCCGCCGACGCTAACGCTTCGGTCGAAACGCCGCCCCAAGTCGCGCCGAGGACGCCGAATCCGACGATTTCCCAAAAGCCGAGCCAAACGGTCAGCGTCAGAATCGTCGCCGAAAGCGCTTGAAACGTCTTGTCGCGCCAAAGCGCCAAGCAAGAGCCGAGCGACCCCGCCGCCGCCATCGCGAAGAGCGTCGCGATCAAAACCCGAGCGATTTGCGCGTACGAGACGCCGCCGAGAAGCGCGACCGCTAAAAAAATCGGCGCGGAAACGAACCAAAACGTCAAAATTTGCAACAGCGCCGCCGCCAGCTTTCCGAGCACCAACTCGCTGTTCGAAAGTCGCGTCAACAAGAGCAACAGCAACGTTTTGCGGTCTTTTTCTTGTCCGACCGCCGCCGCGGCCAACATCGCGCCGAAAAACAACATAACGACCGCTTGAAGCGGCGCGAGCAAACCGAAAAGCGCGGCGCCGAATCGCGCGAAGTCGCCGACGTCCTCGACGCGCTGCGTTCCGGTCGTCGCCAACCAAGCGGCGCTAATCGTCAACAAAAGGAAACCGCCGTACACGCCGCGACCGACGTAAGTTTTGTCGCGCCGCGGAGCGATCGTCGCCTCGCGGGCGAAAACCGGACCAATCAACATCGTTCGAACCTCAAAACGCCGCAATTTTCGCGACGAAAATCAACGTTAATTCTTTGAATCGGCAAAAGTCGCCGCCGTTCCCCGACAAACGCGGTCGACGGCGGGTTCGGCGACGCGTCTCGACGAATCGCCCTCTATTATTATATCGGCGTTTAACGTTTTTCGCAAGAGCCGCCTTTCGCCAAACCGCCCGTTCCAACGCGAAAAAAGTCGCCGCGTCGACGTTAAAAACGTCGCGACCCCTTATTTTCGCCGTCGAAATCGCGTTTTTTGTTTTCCGACCTTAATATTCGTTTCAAGAAAAATAATAAAGTCGTCTTGTCTTTCGCCTCTAAAGATTGTAAAATAAAACGAGGGCCGGTCTCCGCTCGTTCGCTTCCGTTCGCTCGACGTCAACCGACAAGCGCCCGCGTCCGCGCCCAACATCCATTTCAGAAAACGATTGAAGGAAGAAAAGATGCCCCGATCTTGGAAAAATATTTCGGCCGTTTTGGCGACGAGCGCCGCGTTGACGTTCGGTTCGCCGCTCGTTTTCGCTCAAGACGCCGACGCGCCGTCGCAAACCGCGCAAGAATCGCAAGACGCCGCTCCCAACGACGACGCGACGACGCTTGACGAAGAAAACGACGGCGAGAAAACCCAAAACGACGAAAACGCCGAGTCGAACGACGAAACGCTCGACCAAGCGCTCGAAGCTCAACTCGACGCCGACCCTAAAGAAATGTCGGCGGACGACCTGCTGAACCTCGCGACCGAGTTGAAACTCTCCGCCGCGAACCTCCTCGACCTCTCGAAAGTGATTCGCCTTTGCGAAGAAGCGCAAAAGAAAGGGCTCGACGAAGTCAACGCCGAATTTGCGAAACAACTCCTTCTTTCGTCGCGGCTCGATCGCGGGCTTGGGGTCGCTCAACTCTTTTTGAACCCGGAACTTCCGACCGATCAACTCCCGCGCGGTTGGGAAGAGTTGCGGAATAACGCGATCGGCGACCTTCAAGCGGCGCTCGCCGAAACGCCGGACATTCCGCTCGCGCAACTCGCCCTCGGTCGGCTGCTTATGCTCGCCGAAAAGAACGACGAAGCGAAAAAAGCGTTCGACGCCGCGATCGCGTCGCCCGATCTGGAAGCCGAAGGGCAAACGCTCGCGCTCCTCTTCCGCTCCGAACTCGAAACGTCGACGCGCGAAGCGCTTGCGTTCCTCGAAAAAGGAATCGAACTCGCCCCGGAAGCCGCCGAAATCCGCTCGCGACTCGCCGCGCACTACCTCGCCGCCAACCGCCCCGACGCCGCGCTCGAACAAATCGACAAAGCTCTTGCCCTCGACCCGGAAAACGTCGATTTCAAAAAACTTAAAGCGAACGTCCTCGCCGAAGCCGGAAAAGTCGACGAAGCGCGCGCCCTCTTCGACGAAGCGACGAAAGACGCCGGCGACAATATCCTCGTTCAAATCGAAAAAGGCCAATTTTTGGCCGCGCTCGGCGAACACGACGAAGCGATCGAAAACTTCACGAAACTGATCGAAAAGTTCGACGCGCCGGGACTTTACTACTTCCGCGCCGTCCTTTACCTCCAAGCGCAAGATTACGACAAAGCGTTAGCCGACGTCAACAAAGCCCTGCGCCTAGGAATGGACGTCGCGCCGGCGACTCGCCTCAAAGGCGTTATCTACCTCCAAATGGAGAAATACGACGACGCGATTCGCATTTTCAAGCAGCTGCGACGCCACGTCGATCATAAAGACGTCGCCGTCGCTCAAATCGCTTACGCGACCGCCAAAAAGGGCCTTTACAAGTCCGCGTTGAAAATGCTGAACGACGAACTCGAAAAGAACCCGGAATCGATCGACTTCCTCCGAACCCTCGCCGATATGGAACTTATGTTCGGTCATTGGGAAAAAGCCGCCGAAGTTTACGAACGAATCCTCAAACTGAACCCGGCCGACTCCGGCGTCCTCAACAATTACGCTTGGCTCCTCGCGACCTGCCCGGACGAAAAACTCCGCGACGGCAAGCGCGCTCTCGAAATGGCCGTTTCCGCTTGCGAAATCACGTTTTACGCCGAAGCGCACATTTTGAGCACGCTCGCGTCGGCGCACGCGGAACTCGGCGACTTCGCCAAAGCGCGCGAATGGGCTCGCAAAGCGGTCGAACGCGGCGAAAAAGAAAAGCACGAAAGCCTCGACAATCTCAAGTCGGAACTCGCGTCCTACGAAGAAAATAAGCCTTGGCGCGAAACGTCCGAAATCGTCGAGGAAGTCGACGAAGACGCCGCGTCGCAAACCGACGAAAAAACCGAAGAAGACGCCGCGTCGCAAACCGACGAAAAAACCGAAGAAGACGCCGCGTCGCAAACCGACGAAAAAACCGACGAAGACGCCGCGTCGCAAGAAGGCGAAAAAACCGACGAAGACGCCGCGTCGCAAGAAGGCGAGTAAACCGACGAAGACGCCGCCGAATCGGACGCCGAGTAACGCCGCGTTTCTCCTTTCGTTTAACGACTTACGCCGCGCCGTCGTTTTTCGCGAAAATTTTCCGTCGCGAAAGGGGCGGCGCGTTTTCCAACTTTTTTTCGCAACTTTTTAGATTTTCCCGTTTAGGAACCGTTTATGCGCATTTTCCGTTTTGTCGCCGTCGCTCTTTGCGTCGCGTCGTTTGCCTTCGCAAACGCCGCCGTTTCGACGCTTAACGCCGACGAGCCGAAATTCCAGCAAGTCTCCGACGTCGTTTACAAGAAAGTCGGCGACCGCGAAATCAAATTGAACCTTTTCCTCCCGCTGAAAGACGGCGCGCCGGTCAAAAACGCGCCCCTTTACATCTACCTCGACAGCGGTTGTTGGTACTCCGGAACCCCCGGCGACGGCGGCTTTTGGCGTTGGCTCGGCGTCCTCGACCGCGGTTGCGCGATCGCCAGCGTTTCGCACCGTCCGATCAACGAAGCGCCCTTCCCGGCCCCGATGGAGGACGTTCGCGCGGCGGTTCGTTTCTTGCGCAAAAACGCCGAAAAATACGGTCTCGACCCGAACAATTTCACCGCGGGCGGCTACTCGAGCGGCGGGCACCTTTCGCTGACGCTCGGAATCTCCGACGCGAAAAGCGTTTACGAAGTCGGCGACAACCTCGACGTTTCCGGGCAAGTCCAGCAAGTCGTCGAGTTTTACGGTCCGACCGACTTCCCGCTCGTTTTCGAACGCATCTCAAGAGAAGCGGTCGACTGCATTTACGTCGCGTTTAACGTCAAAAAAGCGGACGCCGACGACAAAACGTCGCCGGTTTACGCCGACTTGATGGAGCGCGCCAAGAAATACTCGCCGCTACACGCCGTCGACGGCGATTTCGCGCCGACGTTAATCCTTCACGGCACGGACGATACGATCGTTCCGTTGAGTCAAAGCGCGCTTCTTTTCGACGAACTGCGCAAGGCGGGCGTCCGAACGAAGTTGATCGTCGGCAACGGCGGCGTTCACGACGGCGGCACGGTCGCGCTTCCGCAAGAATTTCGCCGCGAAACCGCCGAATTCCTCGGTTGGTAACGCGTTATTTTAAGCGATTTAACGTTTTCACGACGCCGCTTGTTTCACGCCGAAACGAGCGGCGTTCGCTCTTTCTAGGGCGTGTTGTCATAATTTAGCATTCCCCTTGCGCAACCGTTGCGAATATAGTATAATGCGCTTATGAAGATCACGAAAAAACAATACAAAAAAATCGAGCCGCTTTTGCCGAAACCGCGCGGCAACTGTGTCGTTGAACACTTAAAGGTATTGAACGCAATACTTTACGTTGCCGACAACGGTTGCAAATGGCGCGCTCTGCCTCGTCGTTACGGGCATTGGAACACGGTCTATCGTCGCTTTCGACGTCGGGCCGAAAGCGGCGTTTTGTCGCGTGTGCTGGAAGCGCTTCAAAAAGAAGAGCTTATCGGCGCCGATTTTTCGGTTTTATCGTTGGACTCGACGTTCGTAAAATCGAGTCCGAGC
>JAFTUJ010000443.1 GCA_017466305.1 Thermoguttaceae bacterium | reverse complement strand
TCTAAAAAGAGTCCTTTTTAATATCCCTCAAACTTAACCGCCCGAATCCTGGAAAAAACAACGATGTTAGCCTTTCTTTCTTCGTCGATCGGTAAAAAAGTGATAATGAGCCTCAGCGGCTTGTTTTTGCCTGTTTTCCTCGCGCTGCACGCCGCTATCAACTTGACGGCGCTGTTTTCAGAAACACTGTATAACCAAGCCTGCGAATTCATGGGTTCCGGTTTCGTGTTGCCGTTTGTGCCGGTGTTGGCCCTCGGTTTCATCGTTCACATCCTCGTCTCGCTGCGCATTGAATTCCAAAACTGGAACTGCCGCCCGAACTCGATGCGTTATCGCGTCCCGACCCAAACGAAAGCCTCGTCTTGGGCGTCGAAGAACATGCTCGCGCTCGGCGTTATCGTTCTCGGCTTGCTCGCGATCCACTTCTTCCACTTCTGGTCGAAGATGCAACTTCCGGAACTTCTCGGCAATCACGGCGCCGAAAACCCGCGTCAACTGATTATCAACTTGTTCCAAAATCCGGTCTGGTGCGTCGTCTACATCGCCTGGTTCGTCGCGATTTTCTACCACGTCTCGCACGGTTTCTGGAGCGCGTTCCAATCGCTCGGCCTTAACAACTCGAAATGGCTGCCGCGTTTGCAATTCCTCGCGAAAATTTACGCCGTCGTTATTTTCTTGGCTTACGCCGCGATTCCGGTCTGCGTTTTGACCGGTCTCCACGCCGAAGGAACTCCGGCCGCCTGCGTCGCGTCCGAAAACGCCGACGAAGGAACCGAAACGACGACTGAAAACGCCGCCGAAGGAACCGAAACGACGACCGAAAACGCCGCCGAAGGAACCGAAGCGACGGCCGAAAACGCCGCCGAAGGAACCGAAGCGACGACCGAAAACGCCGCCGAAGCGAACAACGGTTGATTTTAGCGGTTGCGTCGCCGTTGACGCGACGTTTTCCCCTTTCCGAATTCAAACGACGACGTCGAGTTCCGCTCGCGTTTGTCGTTCGCATACATCGCAATTAAAAAGATAAAGACATGTCCGAAACCAGATTGCAGTCGAAAATCCCGGCCGGTCCTTTGGCCGAAAAATGGACGCGTTTCAAGGCCGAAGCTAAAGTCGTCAGCCCGGCGAACAAACGCAAATTGGAAATCATCGTCGTCGGCACCGGCCTCGGCGGAGCTTCCGCCGCCGCGACGCTCGGCGAATTGGGCTTCAACGTCAAGGTGTTCTGCATCTCCGACAGCCCGCGCCGCGCTCACTCCATCGCCGCGCAAGGCGGTATCAACGCCGCGAAGAACTACCAAAACGACAACGACTCCGTTTATCGTTTGTTCTACGACACGATCAAAGGCGGCGACTTCCGCGCTCGCGAAGCCAACGTTTACCGCTTGGCCGAAGTCAGCTCCGCGATCATCGACAAATGCGTCGCGCAAGGCGTTCCGTTCGCTCGCGACTACGGCGGGCTCCTCGACAACCGCTCCTTCGGCGGCGCGCAAGTCTCCCGCACCTTCTACGCTCGCGGCCAAACCGGGCAACAACTCCTCCTCGGCGCCTACGCCTCGCTGAACCGCCAAATCGCGGCCGGCACGGTGAAGTCGTACAACCGTCGCGAAATGCTCGACCTCGTCGTCATCGACGGCAAAGCGAAGGGGATCATCATCCGCAACCTCGAAACCGGCGAAATCGAACGTCACGGCGCGCACGCGGTCGTCCTCGCGACCGGCGGTTACGGCAACGCTTACTTCCTGTCGACGAACGCGATGAACAGCAACGTTTCCGCCGCGATTCAATGCTACAAGAAGGGCGCGTTCTTCGCCAACCCGTGCTACGTCCAAATTCACCCGACGTGCATCCCGGTTCACGGCGACCAACAATCGAAGCTGACCCTCATGTCCGAATCGCTCCGCAACGACGGGCGCATTTGGGTTCCGAAAAAGCTCGAAGACGTCGAAAAACTCCGCAAAAAGCAAATCAAACCGTCGCAAATCGCCGAAGAAGACCGCGACTACTATCTCGAACGTCGCTACCCGGCGTTCGGCAACCTCGTTCCTCGCGACGTCGCCTCGCGCGCCGCTAAAGAACGTTGCGACGCGGGCTTCGGCGTCAACGAAACCGGTCTCGCCGTCTTCCTCGACTTCTCGACCGCGATCGAACGCCTCGGCAAAAAAGTCATCGAAGAACGTTACGGCAACCTTTTCCAAATGTACGAAAAGATTACCGACGTCAACCCGTACGAAGAACCGATGCAAATCTACCCGGCCATCCACTACACGATGGGCGGTATTTGGGTCGACTACGAACTCATGACGACGATCCCGGGTCTGTACGCGATCGGCGAAGCGAACTTCAGCGACCACGGCGGCAACCGCTTGGGCGCCTCCGCCTTGATGCAAGGTCTCGCCGACGGTTACTACGTCCTGCCGTACACGATCGGCCAATACCTCTCGAAGGAAATCCAAACGCCGAAAACCGACGTCAACGCGCCGGAATTCGTCGAAGCCGAAAAAGCCGCCAAGGCGAAAATCGCCAAGCTCCTTAACATCAAAGGCAAGCAAACCGTCGACGGTCTCCACAAAAAACTGTACAAAATTATGTGGAACAAGGTCGGGATGGCGCGCAACGAAGCCGGTTTGAAGGAAGCCCTCCAAGAAATCGAAGCGCTTCGCAAGGAATTCTGGGCCGACGTTCTCGTCCCGGGCACGAACGAAGAGTTCAACCAAGAACTCGAAAAAGCGCTCCGCCTCATCGACTTCATGGAAGTCGGCAAGCTGATCGCGCTCGACGCGCTCAACCGCAAAGAGTCCTGCGGCGGCCACTTCCGCGAAGAAAGCCAATCGGAAGGCGGCGAAACCAAACGCGACGACGAAAACTTCATGCACGTCGCCGCTTGGGAATACAAAGGCGAAAAGCAAGACCCGGTTCGTCACGAAGAACCGTTGGTTTACGAAACCGTCAAACTCGCGACGCGCAACTACAAAGACTAACAAACAATCAATTAGGGGCGGCGAGCGGGCGTTCGCGCTTCGCTCTCCGTTTCCCGTTGCCTAATATAAAGACGTAACAATGAAATTCAAACTGCAAATTTGGCGTCAAAAGAACGCGAAAGCCAAGGGGCGTTTCGAAACCTACCGCGTCGACAACATTTCGCCGGATACCTCGTTCCTCGAAATGTTGGACATTTTGAACGACCAACTCATCCGCGAAGGCAAAGAGCCGGTCGCGTTCGACCACGACTGCCGCGAAGGTATCTGCGGCATGTGCTCGCTTTACATCAACGGACACGCGCACGGTCCGGACGACGGAATCACCACCTGCCAGCTTCACATGCGCAAGTTCAAGGACGGCGACACGATCACGATCGAACCTTGGCGCTCGGTCGGTTTCCCGGTCGTTAAAGACTTGGTCGTCAACCGCAACGCGTTCGACCAAATCCTCCAAGCCGGCGGTTTCGTCTCCTGCAACGGTATCGTTCCGGACGCGAACAACCTGCCGATCAGCAAGATCGACGCGGACGAATCGATGGACGCGTCGGCGTGCATCGGTTGCGGCGCTTGCGTCGCGACGTGCAAAAACGGTTCCGCGATGCTCTTCGTCGCCGCCCGCGTTTCCGCCCTCGCGAAGCTCCCGCAAGGGAAAGTCGAAGGCGCCCGCCGCGCGAAAGCGATGGTCGCGAAGATGGACGAACTCGGCTTCGGTTCCTGCACGAACACGCAAGCCTGCGAAGCCGAATGCCCGAAAGGCATCTCGATCGCGCACATCGCCCGCTTGAACCGCGAATTCCTCCTCGCGAAGATCAAAGACTAAGCGTTAAACCGTTTAAAGTCGCCGTCGACCGACCGCGTTTTTGAACGCCGCGTCGGACCTTGGCGGCGGCTGGCGACGTGTTAACGAACGACGACGCGTCGCTATTTGACGCGTCGTTGAGGAACGCGACGCTCCTGCGCGGCCGCTCGCAAGAAGCGCGTTCGCTCGGGGCGTTTTTTTACGCGTCGTTTCAAAACAATGTAAACCTTTGTCGC
>JAFTUJ010000050.1 GCA_017466305.1 Thermoguttaceae bacterium | reverse complement strand
GCGGTTGAGGTCGATTTAATCGGAATTATCGGCGCGACCGAACGTTAAAAGCGGCGTCGGCGTTAAAATTTCTGAAAAAATGAAAAAAAACGGGCGAAAACAATGTGCTTTTCGCTCGCGGTTTTGTTATAATGAGGTCGTAGGGCAAAGAGACAACGCCGATCCCGTTTAAGGCGTTTGTTTTTTTGACTTGCCGAATTTCCGAAACGATGGAAACCGACCTTAGGCGGCGTCGGCTTGCGCCCTTGTCGTTCGAGCGTTTGCGGCTCGGCGCGGGGACGTCGACGGGAAGTCCGCAATTATTTTCAATTTTCGACGTTTGAAGTTTCGGAATTTTGTTTTTTGAAACGTTTGTCGGCGGCGCGATATTGGGCGCGTTTGTCGGCGGCGTTTTGGCGTTGCGTTTTAGGCTTTCTCGGATTTTCTGAACGGTCTAAATCCGCGAACGGCGAAAAAAGAGACGTTCGAGGGGAACCGCCGTCGACGCGTCGCGAGGAGGCCGGAGGGGCTCTTGGCTCCGACTTTCATTCTCGCGGCGATTTCGGTCTTGGCCGCGTTCGAGTTGCGTCGAGCGCGGCGAAGTCGCGTCGGTTTTCGCGTTCTTTCGCTCTCGTCGGCTTTCGGGCCGGCGCGCCGCGATCTGATTTGCCCGTCGATTTCTTCGGCGGGCTTTTTTGTTGCTTTTGCGGGTTTTTGCGGGTTTTTGCGGGTTTTTGCGGGTTTTTGCGGGTTTTTGCGGGTTTTTGCGGGTTTTTGCGGGTTTTTGCGGGTTTTTGCGGGTTTTTGTCGGCGATTTTTGGGAAATTGGGCGGTTTGGGGCGTTTGGGCGAAGGAGCGAAGCGCGACGGGTTAAAAAAGAAACGCGGCTTTTGCGAGAAATTAGCGTTCGCAGCGTCGGTTGGGAAGAGAAAAAGAAACGGCCCCCCTTGCGAAAGAAAAAAGAAGGGGTAAAATGAACGGTTGAAGGAATTTTAAGACGAGCCTTCCGCTCCCTCGACTCCGAGACGGCGGCGCGCGTCGGAAAACGTTGAAAATTTGAACCGAAGAAGGATAAAAAATGCGACGTCTCTTGATTGCCGGCAACTGGAAGATGAACCTGAAACTCGATTCCGCGAAAGCGTTGGCGCAAGGCCTGAAAGACGCGGCGGCGGGCGTTTCCGAAGTCGATATCGCGGTTTGCCCCCCGAGCCTTTACGTTCAACCGGTTTGCGAAATTCTGAACGGCTCGAACGTCGGCGTCGGCGCGCAAAACGCTTACTTTGAAGCCGCGGGCGCGTTCACCGGCGAACTCGAAATGGCGATGTTGACCGACGTCGGTTGCCAATACGTCATTCTCGGACACAGCGAACGCCGTCACATCATGGGCGAATCGAGCGAACAAGTCAACTTGAAAGTTCGCGCCGCGTTGGCCGCCGGTCTCTGCCCGATCGTCTGCATCGGCGAACTCCTCAAAGAACGCGAAGCGGGCGTTACCAACGACGTCAACCGTCGCCAACTCGACGGCTCCTTCTCCGGCGTTACCGCCGAAGAAATGAAGAAATGCGTTATCGCTTACGAACCGGTTTGGGCGATCGGCACCGGCAAGGTCGCGACCCCGGATCAAGCGCAAGAAGTTCACGCCGACGTTCGCGCTTGGTTGACCGAACGTTACGGCAAAGAAGTCGCCGACGTCGTTCGCATTCAATACGGCGGTAGCGTCAAAGGCTCGAACGCGAAAGAAATCCTCAGCAAGCCGGACGTCGACGGCGCGCTCGTCGGCGGCGCTTCCTTGAAGGTCGACGCCTTTATGGAAATCATCAACAACGTTCGTTGAGTCGAGCGTTTGACGACGTTTCCCGTCGCGCTTGACGAAAATGATCGACAAGCGCGGCGCAAACCTACGTTATGAACGAATAGAACGGCGCGTTTTCTAAATTTTTCTTGTTTTTTTAAGAAAAAACTGGAAATGTATTGGAGACCTCGTCTCGTCGTCCTTGGGGCCGCTTGCGTTTGCCGCGATTCCGGTTATAATAACGTCGACGCGCGCCGTCGAGCGTTTGGACGGCGTTCGCGCGACGCGCCGACCGACGCTTTGGAGAACGTCGGCGGTACAACGTCGCGTATAAAGATTTTTGAACATTATGCCGTGAGACGAACGTCAATCGGCGACTTATGGGATTTTGAAATATGGCCGCTTTCCTGCAATCGCTCCTGTTCTTGTTTATGGTTTTGCTGTCGCTCTTCCTGATTTTGATTATTTTGCTGCAACGCGGCAAGGGCGGCGGTTTGGTCGGCGCGTTTGGCGGGATGGGCGGCAACAGCGCGTTCGGCGCGAAAACGAGCGACGTTTTTATGCGCATTACCGTCGTCGCGGCGATCATTTGGTTTGTCGCGTGCATCGGCGGTCGTCATATCCTCGGAATGAAATCCGGTTCGTCGTTGTCGGAACGAACGGGCGTCGCGGCGGAAGCCCCGGCGACGACTGAAGCCGCCCCGACGACCGAAGCCGCCCCGACGACTGAAGCCGTCCCGACGACAACCGAAACCGCTCCGGCGACGACCGAAACCGCCGACGCCAAGTGATTGGACGAGATAAAACGGCGTTCGACGAGCGGTTGCGTTTGGAAGCGAGAGGATAGGGGCGCGAAATGTTGGCGAGTATGACCGGGTTCGGCGCGGCGTCGACCTGTGAAAACGGTTATGTGATCTCGACGGAAATCAAGGCGGTGAACAATCGCTTTTTGAAAACGTCGATACGTTTGCCCGACGGTTTCGCGGCGCTGGAATCGAAGATTGAAGAACGGTTGCGGACGAAACTCGCTCGCGGCTCGGTGAATTTTTCGTTGCGACTTGAAAAGGAAGCGGCGGAAAATGAAATCGGGTTGAATTCGGACGCGCTGAAACGTTATTTGTCGGAAGCGAAGCGTTTCGCCGTCGAGAATCCGGAGTTGGCGAGCGTCGATAATTTAGGTTCGCTCGTCGACTACCTGCGATTGCCCGGCGTCGTTCAAGACGCTTCGCGCGCCGATAAGACGCGGCTTCCGGAACAGCTTTGGGAAGCGATCGCGCGCGCCGTCGACGCGGCGTTGGAGCAAATGCAAGCGATGCGCGAAGCCGAAGGCGCGTCGATGAAGCGCGATTTGGCCGGGAATTTGGGCGAGTTGCGCAAATTGATCGGCGAAGTGGAGGCGTTGGCGCCGACCGTCGTCGAGAATTACCGTCGGCGGTTGACCGAGCGCGTCGCGAAAGCGTTGGCCGACGAGGGCGCGACCCTAAATCCGAGCGATTTGATTCGCGAGATTGCCGTTTATACCGATCGCGTCGATATTTCCGAGGAGATTGTTCGTTTCTATTCGCACTTGAAGCAATTTGAGGAAACGATGGAGAACGAGGCGACTTGCGGAAAAAAACTCGACTTTATTACGCAAGAAATGTTTCGCGAAACGAACACGATCGGTTCGAAAGCGAACTCGCCCGACGTTTTGGCTCGCGTTGTCGAAATGAAGTCGGGAATCGAGCGAATTCGCGAGATGGTGCAAAACGTCGAGTGAGCTCGTCGCGAACGGTTTAACGATATTAACGACTGCGCGAGAAAATGACAAGCGAAGGCAAGCAAGCGGACGGCGACGCGCGACGGCGCGGGCGCATTTTGGTCTTTTCCGGTCCGTCGGGCGTCGGGAAGGGGACGCTTCTTAAGCGACTTTTCGCCGAAACCGAGTTCCCGTTGGTTTCGAGCGTTTCGGCGACGACGCGGGCGCCTCGTCCCGGCGAAGTCGACGGCGTCGATTACCGATTTTTTAGCCGCGACGAGTTTTTGCGGCGGCGCGAGGCGGGCGAGTTTCTTGAGTCGTTCGAAGTGTACGCGGGCGGCGCGCTTTACGGAACGCTTCGCGCCGACGTTGAAACGGCGCTGGAACGGGGCGATTGGGTCGTTTTGGAGATCGACGTGAAGGGCGCGGCGAGCGTCGCGGCGGTTTATCCCGACGCGGAGACGATTTTTATCGAGCCGCCGTCGATCGAAACGTTGCGCGAGCGGTTGAAAGGCCGCGGTTCGGAAGACGACGCGGAAATTGAAAAACGCGTCGCGCAAGCCGAGTCGGAGTTGGCGGCGAGCGGTTTTTATCGTCGGCGCGTCGTTAACGACGATCTTGACGCGGCGTTTGAGAAAATTGTCGCGTTTTTAAGCGAAAAGTGATCGCGTCGCAAGCGTTGGCGGCGCGCGAGACAAACGGAAAAACGAAAAAATTAAGTGCGACGCGGCGGCGTCGAGGAGCCTCAAGATGATTGAAGAACTCAAAGAAGAAAAGCTGATCGAAAAAGTCGGCGGTCGTTTTCGTCTCTCCGCGCTGATTCAGAAGCGGCTTGTCGTATTGAACAAGAGTCAACGGCCGTTCGTTTCCGCCGCGGATAAAAAGGATAAGTTGCAAATTGTCATTCAAGAGATTTTGGAAGACAAGATTTATCTGAACATGGACGGCGAAGTTGTTGAAAACGTTCCCGCCGCGACGGAAAGCGCCGACGAACCGTTTTTGCCTTCTTTTGAATGATTGACGGAACGAGAATGGGCGAGCGCGATTTTTCCGACGTCGCCGGGCGCGAGATTTTGCTCGGCGTTTGCGGCGGAATCGCCGCGTATAAAGCGGCGGCGTTGACGAGTTTGGCGCGCAAGGCGGGGCTCGGCGTTACGGTGATTATGACCGAAGCGGCGACGAAGCTGGTCGCGCCGAAAACGTTTGAGGCCCTTTCGTCACGTCCGGTGGCGACGACGATGTGGGGGCCGAATCTCGCGCATCCTCATATCGAATTAGCGCGGCAGGCGGACGTTTTTTGCGTCGCGCCGGCGACCGCGAACACGATCGCGAAGGCGGCGGCGGGATTCGCCGACAATTTGTTGACGTCGACGATTCTCGCTTTTACCGGAACGCTGATTTACGCGCCCGCGATGAACGCCGCGATGTGGGAAAAGCCCGCGACGCAACGGAATTTGCGTCGAGTAGTCGAAGACGGCGCGACCGTCGTCGGGCCCGAAGTCGGGCGTTTTAGTTGCGGGGAAGCGGGCGTTGGGCGGATGGCCGAGCCGGAAACGATTTTTGACGCCGTATTGGCGGCGTTGCGAGCGCGGCCGGCGACCGAGACGCGCGGGCGATAGTTAAAACGTCGCGCAAGGAAAAAAACGAAGCGGTTGGGGTTGTAACGGTTGTAGCGAGAAAGCGCGTTGGGAAACGGTAATCTTGTTTCGCTTCTAAGACGTAAAACCGTTAAAACTTCGCAAAATTTGGCGTTTTCTCGCAAAATTTCTCGAAAATTGAAAAAAAACGGGAAAATTTCCTTTTTCCCCCTTGTGAATCTCTCTTTTTCGGATATACTTCAAAAGTCGTTGCAAATTACCGGCGACAAAGAACGTCGACGAGCGCCGCTTGCAAATTCTTACGATGCTAAGCGCAGTGAGCCAAGACGCCATGAGGGCGACGTTCGACCGCGGTTCCAAGCGAACTTCGGCGAACGCGAGTTTCACATTGACGTTCTTTGAATAGAGAAAGCCCCTTTCGCTCAACGGGTTAGGCTAAGTTAGTCGGCGACTGCAACATAATAAAATTTTATCGAGCAAAATCGATTTTTCCCGCGAAAAGTTAAGGCTTAAAGCGAGGAAATTGCGTAAAACAAGAATTGCGCGTCAAAAAACGCTTATTGCGCCGTTAATCGCGCGAGGCGACGCCGATTCCGGATATTTGTCAATCAGGTTTGGAAAGAACGGAGAATTACAGTGTCGACTTCCGACAACGCCATCATCAGAATTCGTATGGAAGCCTACGATCACGCCACGCTCGATCAAAGCGCGCTCGAGATCGTTGAAACCGCTAAACGCACCGGCTCGATCGTTCGGGGCCCGATTCCGCTCCCGACGCGCATCGAACAATACACCGTCCTTTCCAGCCCGCACGTTGACAAGAAAGCCCGTCAACAATTTGAAATTCGCACGCACAAGCGCGTTATCGATATCGTTCAAGCGACCGCGAAAACGATCGACGCGCTGAACAAGCTGAACCTTCCGGCCGGCGTCGATAT
>JAFTUJ010000442.1 GCA_017466305.1 Thermoguttaceae bacterium | reverse complement strand
TGACGAAGAGAGCGGCGCCGTACTTGGCGGCGTTGTCGTGAACGCCGCCGCCGACAAGCGTCGCGCTTCCCGTTCGGGCGACGTAAAGTCCGCCGCCGAAGTTCGCCGCGTTGCCGGAAACGACGCAATTTTTAAGAATCGCGGCTTTCGAAATATAAACGCCGCCGCCGTAACCGTCGCATTTCCCGCCGACGATCGTTAAGCCGATAAGTTCGACCGGAGAAGCGATCGTTCCGGAAGCAATGTAAAACGCGCGGCTCGCTTGGTTTGCGTCGATCGTAACGCCGGTTCCGCCGTCGATCGAGATCGTTTTGGCGATTTTGATTTCCGTTCCGGAGAGCGCGAGCGTTCCGCCCGACAAACTTGCGTCGAAGGCAACGGTCGCGCCCGTTTCGGCGTATTGAATCGCTTCGCGGAGGCTAATTTCGCCGTCGAGCGGGTCGACGACGTCGGCGAGCGTCGTAACGGTCGTCGAATCGGCGTCGAGCGTCAAGTCGACGGCTTCCGAGGAGGCCGCGCCTTGAGCGTTGACGGCCAACGCGCGATAACGGCGCGTCTCGCCGGGTTGGAGGGCGTCGGTCGTCCAGGTCGTCGCGTTCGCGTCGAGACGAGCGACGAGCGTCCAAGTTTCGCCGTCCGCGCCGAGCCGTTCGACTTGATAACCGGTTTCGTCGGTCGCGTTATCCGTCCAAGACAACGTCGCGGTCTGCGTCGCCGCGTTAAATTTCGCGCTCAAACCGGTCGGAGCGAGCGGCGCCGCGCCCGGCGTTTCGTAAGCGCCGACGTCGACCGTCGCGAGGAAACGCGGATTGCCCGCGAGGTCGAGCGTCAGCGGCGCGCCTTGCGCGTCGACGGCCAACGCGTCGGAGCCTTTGTCGAGCGCTTGCGAGTTTTCGGCCAACGAATAGTCGCCGTTTTCCGCGTCTTTAAAAAGCGGTTGCGACGCGTTGTAAATATAATGAACGACGTCTTTTTCCGTTTTGTTCGTCCAAGCGGAGAAGGTCGAGAGGACGTTGTAAGCGTTCAGCGTCGAGAAGTTGGGATAAACGTTGTAATCGGCGCCGTCGACGACCGCCGTCGCGACGTTGCCGACGACGATCGTATTGCTCAGCGTCGCCGACGCGGACGAGTTGTAACCGTAAAGCCCGCCGCCGGAAACCGCCGCTTCGTTGCCGGCGATCGTCGCGTTGACCAACGTCGCTTCGCCGCGGAGCATAACGCCGCCGCCGGACGCGTCGGTTCGGTTTTCGGCGATCAAGCCGTTGATAATCGTCGTCGCTTTATACGCGTAAACGCCGCCTCCTCCTTTGCTTGTCGCGACGTTGCCGACGATCGCGCAGTTTTCGAGCGTCGTCGGCCCGGAAACGGCGATTCCGCCGCCGTACGAACCCGCGACGTTGCCGGAGATCGCGCAGTTCGTCAACGTCGTTTCGCCGGAACTCGTATAAACGCCGCCGCCGTTGTAAACGACGTCGTTGTCGGTAATCGCGCAGTTCGCCAACGTCGCGGTCGCGGACGAGAACGAAACGCCGCCGCCGTATTTTGCCGAGTTGCCGGAAAATTCGCTGTTTTCGATTCGCGTTTCGCCCCAATACGCGAACGCGCCGCCGCCGTAATTGGAGTTCGCCGAGTTGTTCGTAAAGACGGAACCGAGAATCGTCGTTTCCGTTCCGCGCGCGCAAACGCCTCCGCCGTTGTTCGACGTCGCGACGTTTTCGGTAAAGAAGCAGTTCGAAATTTCGGTCGCGCCGTCGTCGTAAATATAGACGCCGCCGCCGTTCGACGCCGCGACGTTGCCGACGAACGCGCAACTTTCGAACGTCGCGAAACCGGCCGCCGCGTAAACGCCGCCGCCTCGTTCCGACGAAACGTTGTTTTTAATCGAGCAGTTTTCAAACGCGACGACGCCCGACGCGTTGACGGCGCCGCCGTCCGCCGCGAAGCCGTTGATCAAGGACAGCGCGACAAGTTCGACCGGCGCCGCTTCCGTTCCGCCGGAAACGCCGAAAATTCGGCTCTTCGCGTTCGCGTCGATCGTTAAGCCGGGCGCGTCGTTTTCCGCGTCCCAAAGAGACGTCGCGTCGATCTTAACGCTTTTGGAAATATCGAGTTGCGCGCCGGAAAGAACGAGCGTTTCGCCTTGAAGCGCGGCGTCGAACGCAACGACGCCGCCGAGCGACGCGTCCGCTTCCGCGTAAAGAATCGCTTCGCGGAGCGAAATCAAACCGTCCGAATCGTCGACGACGTCCGCGACGGTCGTAACGACCGCGCTCGCGGTTTCCGGCGTTTTCGTCAAGGTCGCGCCGTATTCGTAAGCGCCGACGTCGACCGTCGCGGACGAACGCCAAGCGGCTTGGATTCGGGCGTTTCCGTCGAGGTCGGTCGCGAGATCGGTCGCGACGTATTCGTTGGCGCCGCGGTCGATCGCCCAACTGGTCGCCGACAAACGCAGGTCGACCGTCGACGCGTTCGTCAAAACGCCGTCCGCGTCGAAAGTCGGCGCGACGCTAAAGCCCGCGTCGAAACCGATTAGGTTGGAACCGGAACCGGACGCGAACGCGCCGTAAAAGTCCGGCGTTCCTTCGGTCGCGAAGTTCGACGAAACGATCGTGTTGCGCAACGTCGACGCGGATTCCAAGTAAAAACCGCCGCCGACTTTAGAGACGTTGCCCGCGACCGTGCAGTTCGTCGCCGTCGCGCTTTCGCCAAACATCCCGCCCCCTTGACGCGCCGCCGAGTTGCCGACCCAAACGCTGTTCGCAAAGGTCATTCCGTTGTTAAAAGCGTAGGAACCGCCGCCGTAATAGCTCGCCGCGTTGCCGACGAACGCCGTGTTTTCGACCGTCGCGGCGTTGCGTAAATAAAGGCCGCCGCCGTACTTAGCCGAGTTGTTCTCAAACAGACAACCGTCGAAAGTCGACGCGCCGTAAGCGTAGGCGCCGCCCCCTTGGCTCGTCGCTTCGTTGTCGACAAAAACGCAGTCGACAAAGTTCGCGACGCCTTTTAGGTAAACGCCGCCTCCGCCGCCGGAAACGTAACCGCCGGTAATTTTCAGCCCGGTCAGCGAAACCGGCGCGTCCGCGGTTCCGGCGATAATATTGAAGACGCGCGACGCCGCGTTCGCGTCGATCGTCAAGCCGGGCGCGTCGTTCGTCGCGTCCCAAAGCGCCGACGCGTCGATCGCAACGCTTTGCGTAATTTCGAGTTGCGAACCGCCGAGCGTAAGCGTCGCGCCTTGAAGCGACGAAGCGAACGTAACGACGCCGCCGAGCGTCGCGTCCGCTTCGGAATACGCGATCGCTTCGCGGAGCGAAATTTGGCCGTCGGTCGCGTCGACGACGTCGCCTACGGTCGTTACGACTAAGGACGGCGTTTCGGTCGACGCGCCTTGAGCGAGCGGCGCAAGATCGATCGTTTCGACGTTCGGCGCCGGCGCGAACGTTTGCGTTTCCAGCGCGACGGCGGTTTCCGCTTCGAACGTCGTAACGCTTAGCAGCGCGCGGCTTTCCAAATTTTCAAGGCGCAAGCTCCGCGATTTCGGAGAGCCTTTTTTAGGGACGCTTTTTTTCTTAAAGATTTTTTGAAACATTATCGGGGCTCCGTAAGATTTCCGAATCGCGCGCCGACGTTCGCGCAACAAAACGCTCGACCGACGCTGAAGATCGGGAACGACGATTAATAAGGGGCGTCTAATTAATAAGTTAAGTCTTATTAATAAGAGTTGTCTAACTTTTGTCGATTATACCTTGTTGCGAACGTTGCGCAAGCGATAAGGGGAGAATTTTTTCGTTTTTTTTGTTTTTTTGCGCGGCGTTTGATTGTTAACAAATGAGAAAACGGTTTATCGACGCTTTCAGTATCCGGAACGAACTCGGGTTGGCGAGAGATTTTCGCGGCGCGCGATTCGTTGTTTAAAAGAAACGACAACTTTTGAGAATAAAAGAATTGCGTAAAAAAAAAGAACGCGCTTGGCCGCGGCGTCGCCGGACGGCGCCGCGAAGCGTCGTTTTAGGACGCGCCCAACGTTTTTCCTGGAATTCGCGTTGACGACGAGGAAAAAGCGCGGCGACGGAGCGTTCGGAAGAAAAGGAAAACCGGCGTTTGCCGCGGCGCGTTCTTTTCTTTTTCGCGTTGGGAAGCGGGAACCGCAAGATTTTCGCGAAAACGCTTTCCGGAAACGGCAAGAAAACCAAAACGTTCGCGCTCCTCGACCGAAATCGAGCGAACGCGAACGTTGGGAACCGCCGCCAAATTTCAACGGCGTTTAGGAACGCGTCGCTTGGCGGCGTCGATTAACGGCGCCCGGCGACGCGGACTCGGTTAACCGAAACTCAGATAAGACGCTTGGCCAACGCGTCGAGCTCGTCTTCGTCGACGAAGAAATCGAGTTCGTCGAAGGCGTCGGCAAACGCTTCGCTGATCGACTTCGCGGCGGAAACTTCGTCGCCTTGGAACTCGTAAGCGCCGAGGTCGACGGAACTTCCGACGAAGCGCGAAGCGCCGGCCAAGTCGGTCGTCGACGCGTCGGCGTATTCGTCGGCGCCCTTGTCGATCGCTTGCGAATTTTCGGCGAGGGTATAGTCGCCGTTCGCCGCGTCCTTGAAGAGCGGTTGTTCCGCGTCGTAAACGAAGTTGACGACGTCGGTCGCGTCGGCGTTCGTCCAAGCGGTAAAGCTCGAAAGAACGTTGTAAGCGTTCAGC
>JAFTUJ010000441.1 GCA_017466305.1 Thermoguttaceae bacterium | reverse complement strand
GCGGTCGTGTCTTCTTCGTCGTCGGTCGAGGCGCCGGCTTCCGCTTCTTCGGCGGCTTTCGCGGCTTCCTCGGCGGCCTTGCGGCGTTCGTCGCGGGTCGTCGGCTTCGTTTCAATCCAAACGAATTGAATCGTGAAGTCGTAACGGCGCAATTTCAGCACTTTGTCGTCCCCGAGCGCGCCGGCGATTTGGTTGTTCATCGCGCCGTCGCCCATACCGCCGCGTCCGCCGGAAGCGCCCATGCCGCCGGACGAACCGCCCATACCGCCGCCCATGCCGGCGGTCATTCCGCCGCCCATGCCGCCTCCGGTCATCCCGGCGCCCATGCCGCCGCCGTTCATACCGCCGCGCATACCTCCGGCGCCGCCCGATTGCTTGATCATCGAGTCGAGCAACTTTTTGCGCGCTTCGGCGGCCGCTTGCGGGTCGAGGAGTCGGAACTTATCGTCGATAACGCCCGGATTGACCAAAACAGGGTAATAAATCCCCATCTCTTTGAACGAAACGGTTTCGACGCCCGATTCGTCCGCGCGTTGACGCTCCAAACTAATCGGCAGGTCGACGGCGCCGTGTTTCAAGTTCGACAGGATCGTGCGACGCAAATATTCGGGACCGCGCGCCGGGTCGTTGGCGTCGTCCGGGTTGTGATAGTGGTAACCGGTCAGCTGAACGACGCGGCCCGGGCCGTACGGCGCCGGAATCAGTTCCAAGCGCGCGTCGACGCTTTCGACGAACTCGTTGAGCGCGGTCGTTTCCAAACCGGCGGTCGCGGAACCCGATTTCGACGAAGATTTCGAGGAGCTCGACTTCGAGGAACTCGATTTCGACGAACTCGAACTCGATTTAGACGACGAAGACTTCGAAGAGCTCGAACTCGATTTAGACGAGGATTTCGACGAACTCGAGCTTTCCTTTTCCGGTTGCGGTTGGAACGGGAACATTTCCTCCAACGTATATTCCGGAACATATTCGGCGGCCTTGGTCGCCGAAGACCCCGATTCGGACTCGTCGGCGTCGGTCGCGGCGTCGGCGGGAGGCGTCAATTCGTTGCCGGCGGCGTCGATAGAGAACGCTTTCGCTTCCTCGGCGTCGATGTAATACCAACGTCGCACTTGTTCGAACCAGTCGCCCAGCTCTTCGATTTCTTGAACTTCGACGTTGTTGACGTAAACGCGGTTTTGCCGGGTGATCGCGTCGATCTTCAACGCGGAAACGCCTTCGGAAAGCGCGGCTTTGTCGGGCGCTTCGGACGGAATCGCGACGTTAATCGCCTTCAACAACTCCATCCAGGTGATGCGCCCTTCGACGCCGCTCGTCAGGTTTTGCCCGATTTTGTCGACCGCTTTAAAGGTCGACGCGGCGGAGTCGGCTTTCGAAATAAGGTCTTTCGACTCTTTAGAAACTTTTTGCGCGGCGCTGTACGCGGTGTTGATCGCCGGGTTTTCAACGACGCTGTACATCGAGGTCGCGTTGAAGTATTGCCAAGTCATCCCGGTCAAGAGGAGGGACGCGGCGGCCAACGCCCACGGTTTTTTCTTATTAATAAGGCGCGTTTGGACGACGTCGCGCGGCACCAAGTTAATGCTAAGCGGCGCTTCGCCCAAGAGTTGCAACGCGAGCCCGTACGCGACGCCGAACGAGGTCGAGTTTTCGCGGAATTCCGGCGTCGCCAACGCTTCGGCGCCTTGCAGTTTGCGATACGCGGTCGGCACGACGACGTCGAGGCCCAAGCTCTTCGCCAGGAATTGGCGCAACCCCGGGAGCTTCATCGCGTTCCCGAGAGCGTAAACGCGGCGAATCTTCGCGTTCTTGTTCAAGTTCTTGTAGAATTTGATCGACCGTTCGATTTCGGTGAGCATGTCGTTGAAGACCGGCTTCATCGCGAGAACGACGGCTTTCGGGTCTTGCGCGGTCGCGGCGTTGCGCTTGATGTGTTCGGCGTTCGAGAAAGTGAGTTTGAGCGCTTTCGTCAAGGCCTTGGTGAACATGTTGCCGCCGACGGCGATGTTGCGGAGCCAAACGTCGACGCCGTTCGTTACGACGATTTCCGACGCGTCCGTCCCGACGTTCAGAATAACGTCGTACTCTAACAATTCGTTCGGGTCGCGTTCAAGGAGCGCGTCGTAATCGTGCATATCGTTGACGAACGCGTTGTACAGAGCGACTTGCGCGCCTTGGATGCAGTCGACTTCGACGCCGGCGTCGGCGTAACGTTCGAGCGTTCGTTTGGCGATGTCGCGCTTCATCGCGTACATGAAGATGCGCAGGTCGAGCGCGACGCCGCCCTCCATCGTCCCGCCGACTTGGCGATAGTCCCAAATAACGTCTTGCAGGTCGAAGGGAAGCCATTGCTTGACCTCGTATTTAATGAGGTCGCCCACCTTTTTCGGGTCGATCGGCGGAAGCGGTTGGTAACGCCAAAGCGCGTTTTGTCCGGAGACGGAAATCGCGATCTTTTCGCCCTTGACGTTGTTGCGCGAAAGGAAAAGCTTCAAACTTTCCGCGAGAATCTCGTTCGGATCCGCGCCCGGTTGCGTCATAATCTTGCTGTGTTCGATATATTCGCACTGCAAGACTTCCAGCGTTCCCGGCTCCGTTCCCTTGCGACAACGCAACGCCTTCAACGACGCGCTACCGACGTCGATACCCCATACGGTTTCATTTTTTGCCATAATTATTTCGTCCCGTACATTTTTCCCGACGCGCCCGACCAAGCCGACCTCCGGCGCATTTCCGAAGACGGCGCGTTTTTCGGTTTCGTATAACGTTTTCTCTCTATTTATTAATTAATAATTAAAAAGACCAAACCTTCGGCGCTCGTTTCGCGCGTCTTTTTCTCCCGTCGTCTCGGTTAAACGTTAAAACGTCGACGGCGGACGCCCGACGCGCAAGCGGCTCGACGGCGCTTCCTCCTCTATTGTAACATAACGCAAGGCGTTCGGTCAAGTTTTTTTTTCTTGTTCTCGGCGATATTTTCCGAATCCGTTCAAAAAAAACGCCCTTTTTCTTAGAACGCGTCGTTATTTTGTTTTTGGAAGCGCGACGCGTTTCAAAGCAGGTAAATTACGCAAATTAGGCAACCCGCTTTCTTCGCTCGCTCGCTTGCCGACCTTTTCCTTGTCGGCGAAGATTTTGGGAAAACTTGTTAAAATATTCGGATTTTTCTAAATTTTCCGGTCGCGCGGTCGAAAAGAATAATTAGGACGCCGCGCTTTGAGAGAAGCGCCGCTTACCCGCCGACGACGCGGGCGCCGATTTCCGCTCGTTCGGAAGTCGACTTGTAACACCTTTTCTTTTTTTGCCGAATGGAGTCTTTTCGATGGTTCGAAAGATCGCGATGGGGATTGTGATGGCGTTTGCGTTGGGGTTCGTCGGTTGCCGCTCGTGCCTTTCGCCTTACGAATATTGTCAACCGACGTTCGTTCCGGAACGGGGCGATCAGTGCATGGGCGAGCTTTACCGTTGCGGTTCCGTCCTCGGCGGCATGGAGCAAACGAAGTCGCCGACCGACGACTGCGAAGAGTGCAACGGCGGTTACACGGAATATTACGGCGCCGCCAACGCCGCGCAAACCGCCGCTTCCGGCGAAACGTCGATCGCGCAAACGCAAGGAACCGTCGGCGCTTACGACGACGCCAATCCGTACGCGCAAGCGAATTACGTCGCTCCGGCCGGCGCTTACGCCGGGAACGATTACGCCGTTTCGAGCGACGCGTCGGTCGGCGCCTATCCGCAAGGTTTCGCTCCGGCTTACGGCGACGCGTTCGAGTCGAACGATTTTAATCTCCGCGACGATTCCGGCGACGTTTACGCTTACTAAGTTTAGGCAAACGGCGTAAAACAGCAAGAACGCGATAAATAAAAAGAACGCGTTAAATAAAAAGAACGCGTTAAATAAAAAGAACGCGTTAAATAAAAAGAACGCGTTAAATAAAAAGAACGCGTTAAACAAAAAGAACGCGTTAAATAAAAAGACGGCGCGATTCGGCGAATCCGGCGAAAATAGCGGAACGTCGAGCCGCGCCGCTTGCGTTAATTTAGCGAAACCGCGACGACTTTTCCGGCTCCAATGAACGATTTCGACGCTTTTTCCTTCGACCGTTTCCTGAAAACGCCGTTCCTTCCGGACGTTCCGCTCGAAACGTGGACGCCGGACGACGGCGACCGCGACGAGTTCTTTATGCGCGCCGCGCTCGTCGAAGCGCGCCTCGCCGCCGAAGAGGGGGAAACGCCGATCGGCGCCGTTCTCGTTTGCCAAAATCGGATTCTTGTTCGCGAACACAACCGCCGCGAACGCCTCTGCGACCCGACCGCGCACGCGGAAACGCTCGCGTTGAGCCGGGCGTCGGCGTTTTACCCGTCTTGGCGAATCGAGGACGCGGAGCTGTTCGTAACGCTCGAACCTTGCCCGATGTGCGCCGGCGCGCTCGTTCTTTCCCGAGTGAACCGCGTCGTTTTCGGAACCCGCGACCCGAAAGCCGGTTGCGCCGGGTCGCTAATGAACCTCTTGACCGAAGAGCGCTTCAACTGGCGTTGCGAAGTCGTCGAGGGCGTCCTGCGCGACGAATGCGCCGACCTGCTCCGCCAATTTTTTCGCGAACGTCGCCAAGCGAACGCCGCCGCGCGCAAGTCGCCGTCCTAACGAGTCGCCGTCTTAACGCTCCGTCGTTCTTCTCTAAAACGCCCGGCTTGCCTAAAATATCGTTAAAAACGCCGTCGAACGGGAAAAATCTCGACTTGCTTCCCTTCCGTTTCGTTCGGGGCGTTGACAAGCGGCGCAAAATGTGTTCTATTATAACGTCGAGCGCGTTCCGTCGACCGAACTTTTCCGCGACGCGCTTTCCCGCAACCGTCGGTCGCCGTCCGACGTTTTAAAACGTCAAACCCGCGAAAACGCTAAAAGCCAAGCAAAGCGAGCAAAGCAAAGCGAGCAAAGCCAAGCGAGCAAAGCCAAGCGAGCAAAGCAAAGCGAGCAAAGCCAAAAAACGGCGCCGCGACAATAAACTTTAATCGATTCAAAAATCGCGATGAAATACGAAAACGTGTGCGTCGAGGCGATCGAATGCGCCCTCCCGCCGGAAATTGTAACGACCGACGAACTCGAAAACCGGCTCGCGCCCCTTTACGAACGGCTGAAACTTCCGTTCGGGCGGCTCGAGTTGATGACCGGCATCAAAGAGCGCGGCCTTTGGGAACGCGGTCGACTCCCCGGCGATCAAAGCGTCGACACGGTGGAAAAGCTGCTCCAAACGACCGGCGTCGACCGTTCGAAAATCGGGATGTTCGTTCACGCGTCCGTTTGCCGCGACTATCAAGAGCCCGCGACCGCTTGCGACGTTCACCGGCGGCTGGGCTTGCCGCAGTCGGCGGTTATTTTCGACTTGTCGAACGCCTGTTTGGGCCTCCTGACCGGCGCGCTCCAAATCGCCAACGCGATCGAACTCGGGCAAATCGACGCCGGAATCGTCGTCGGAACGGAAACGAGCCGCGCGCTGATGGAGACGACCGTCGACGAGTTGGTCGCCGACGAAACGTTGACGCGCCGGACGGTGAAAGACGCGTTCGCGTCGCTGACGATCGGCTCCGGGAGCGCCGCGATTCTGTTGACGAACCGCTCGCTTAGCCGAACCGGGAACCGCCTTCTCGGCGCGTCGGTTTTGGCGAACACCGAACAAAGCGCGCTCTGCCGCAGCCAAGTCGACGTAACCGCGGGGGGCCGTTCCGACGGGCAAACGATGAAAACGGACTCGGAAACGCTCTTGCGCGAAGGCGTCGCCGTCGCCGCGAAAGCGTTCGAGCGTTTCGTCGCCGAAATCGGTTGGGACGCGGCGGCGCTCGACCGCGTTTGTTGTCATCAAGTCGGGAAAGCGCACCAAAAACTTCTTTTTGAAACGCTTGGACTCGACGACGCGAAGAATTTCGCGACTTTCCCGCTCCTCGGCAACACCGGCTCGGTCGCGCTTCCGACGGCGGCGGCGCTTGGGATCGAATCGGGGTTCGCGCGCCCCGGCGACAAACTCGGTCTCTTCGGGATCGGTTCCGGGATTAACGTCGTTTTGGCCGCGCTCGACTGGAAGACGACGCTCCCGAGTTCCGCGCCGACGCCCCCCGAAACGCTCGCCCGCTTCCTCGCGCTGAACGCCGGCTGAGCCGCCGCGTTTACCGATTCCCCCCAACCTTCCTAAATTAACGGCAAAAATGACGAACAACGCAAACGAAAACGCAATCGAACGCGAAAACGCCGACGCAAACGCGCTCCAAAACGCGTCGTCGCGGCGCCGCGTCGCGGTTCTCGGCGGCGGAATTTCCGGACTCGCCGCCGCTTGGCGCCTGTCGAAAATCGCTCCGGAACTCGACGTCGTTCTTTGGGAGAAAACCGGGCGCGTCGGCGGAGTGATCGGCTCGAAACAAATCGACGGTTTTCACCTCGAAGCGAGCGTCGACAACTTCATTACGACCGTTCCTTGGGCGCTCGACCTTTGCAAGGAACTCGGGTTCGAAAGCGAGTTAACGTCGACTAACAACCGTTACCGCCGCACGTTCGTCGTCCGCAAGCGCCGCCTTTACCCGCTCCCGGACGGCTTCATGACGATGGCGCCGACGAAACTTTACCCGATGGCGACGACGCCCCTTTTGAGCCCGCTCGGGAAGCTCCGTTGCGCGCTCGAACTGATCTTGCCGCGCCGCCGTTCGCAAGAGGAAGAGTCGATCGCGGCGTTCGTAACGCGGCGCTTAGGTCGCGAAGCGTTCGAGCGTTTGGTCGAGCCGCTTGTCGGCGGGATTTACGGCGGCGACGCGAGTCGGTTGAGCTTGCAGGCGACGCTCCCGCGTTTCGCCGAAATGGAGCGGAAAGACCGGTCGCTGATTTGGTCGATGAAGAAGTCGCAAAAGAAGGCGAAGCGGGTTAAGCGCGAAGAGGAAAGCGGCGCGCGGTACAGCTTCTTCTTGACGTTAAGTTCCGGAATGGAGTCGCTTCCGCGCCGTCTCGCCGAGCGGCTCGAATCGGAGAATCGGGCCCGCGTCGAGCTAAACCGGGAAGCCGTCAAACTCGAAAAAGCGTCCGACGCGAACGGAGCGAACGGCGCCGACGGTTGGCTTTTGACCGATTCGACCGGAAAAACGGAGCGGTTCGACGCCGTTCTTTGCGCGACGCCGTCCGACGCGGCGGGCGCGCTCTTCCGTTCGGTCGCGCCGATCACGTCGGAAGTTTGCGCCGGAACGGAGCGAACCGGAACCGCGATCGTTCACTTGGCGTTCCGCAACGAACAGGTCAAGCGCCCGGTCGCCGGAATGGGGTTCGTCGTCCCGCCGTCGGAGGGAAACGGCCTTCTCGCCGGGAGTTTCAGCAGTTTCAAATATCCGAGCCGCGCTCCGGAGGGAACGACCCTCTTGCGGATTTTCGTCGGCGGCGCTCGGTCGCCCGACTCGCTGACGATTCCGGAATCGGAGTTGCTCGACCGCGTTTTGGCCGAAACGCGCGCTCTCCTCGGCATCGAAGGGGAGCCGCTTATGTCGGACG
>JAFTUJ010000440.1 GCA_017466305.1 Thermoguttaceae bacterium | reverse complement strand
TCGAGCGCGGCGGCGGTCGGGTCGTCCGGGTTGAACGGCGCGAACGCGTCGGCGGCGTCGGCGTTCTTCTCCGTTTCGGCGGCGTCGCCGAGGCGAATCGGGCGCGCGTCGACGAAGAGGTATTCCTCCGAAAGACCGGCGAGTTTCGGATAAGGGTTGTAATTTTTCCAAAGGACGCGGGCGCTTTCGAAACGGACGCCGAGCGCGGTCCAAAGGAGGCCCAACTCCGCTTTTTGCGGCGGGATAGGATTCGTCGGCGTCGGTTTGCGACGTTCCGTCGTTCCGGGGAGGAACTCAAGGAAAATCGGGCGCGGGTCTTCGAAGATCGCGGTCGGCTGACCGGTTCGGACGGCGTTGATGAAGTTGACCGCTTCGAGCGGCGAAAGGGACGACGGCTGAACGGCGAGGAGCGCGTCGTATCGGCCCGGCTCGACCGGAGCGCGCAGGTCGACCGATTCGACGTAATATTGCTTGCTCAACTCGTCGACGAGGGGCCAAGGTCGCTGGATTTCGCGTCCGAAATCGTCGTAACGCCCGAGAACGCCGGCGTCGGTCGCGACGATTCCGATTCGCTTTTTCGGCGGGTTGGCGACGTTCATGAGGGCGGAGACGAGTTCGTATTCGACCGAAAGACCGCGGTTGAGGAACGGAATCGCGAGCGTTTTCGGGCCGCAACGGAAGACGATCGACATAAAGATCGAATCTTCCCGAGCTTGACCGCGCGAATTGAAAACGACTTTTTTGGGACGAATATCGTATTGCCGTTCGAGGCGGCGCGCTTCCTCCGAGTTCGGGAGCGTTTCGCGAATATCGAGGAAGACCGGCGATTTCGAGCGGTTTTTCAGTTCGTTTAAAACGTTGACAACGTTCAACTTCGTTTGGACGTACTCTTGCGGAACTTGCGGACTCAGGCGCGCTTCGATAACGACCGGATAAGGCGCGAAATCGCGGTCGAGGAGGGCGAGCGTCTCCGGCGAAAGCGACTCCAACCGCTCTTCGGTGCAGTCGATTCGAACGTCGCGGTCGCGAACGATTCCGACGAGCGAGACGGCGAGAACCGCTCCGGCGACGAGTCGCCAAACGGCGCGCAGCGCGAGCCGACGTTCCGAACGCGCGGGCCAAGTCCTGCGTTTCAAGAGGATAACGCAAACGCAAACGGCGAGCGTCGGAATCGCGAGGAAGTAAAGGACGCCGGAAAGCGTCGCGACGCCGCGTCCGAACGGTTCGAAAAACGCCGCGAGCCCGAACGAGCGGAGCGCCGACGCGGTCGCGTTCGAAAACGGAAGCGCGTCCGCCCATTGGAGCGCGAGGAGCGGAACGTTAAACAACGCGCCGAGGATGTAAGCGACCGTCAGTTGCGGAGTTAAGTAGGAAACGACCGTCGCGATCGCCGTCATTCCGAGCCCGACGAGCCAATAGCCGAGGTAAGTCGAAAGGAACAGCCCGCGGTCCGGCTCGCCCAGAAATTCGAGAATGCAGTAATTCGAAACGAGCGAAAAGAGGAGCGAAACGGTGTAAACCGCGCCCGCCGCAAGGTATTTGCCGACAACGATTTGACGCGGCGTCAGGGGGAGCGTCGTCAACAGTTCGTCCGTTCCGAAACGCCGCTCGTCGGCCCAAACGCTCATCGCGACCGCCGGAACGAAAACGAGCGCGATCAACGGGAACCAAAGGTTCAACTGCGCTAAGTTCGCGAGGTTCGAGTTGACGAACTCGTCCGGAAGGAACGCGGCGATGGAGTTCAACAGAACGAAAACGCAGATGAAAACGTATCCGGTCGGGTTCAGGAAGTAAGCGAAAAAGTTGCGTTTGAATACGGCGAACATCGGTCGACTGGGAACGGTTTGAGGCGCGGGGAAAGGGGAACGGAAAAAAGGAAAACGAAGGAAAAACGGAAACGACGGCGACTCGAAACGACCGCGCTAACCGATTGACGTTAATCGAGATAGCGTTTTTGCGGCTTGCTCGTCAACTCGCGGAAGCGGCGGTCGAAATCGTCGACGGTCGAGCCGAACTCGGCGGTCGGGCCGTCGAAAACGACGCGACCGTCGGAGACGAAAACGACGCGGGAAGCGACGGCGCGCACCTCTTGCAAGATGTGCGTCGAGAGGAGAATCGTTTTCGTCGCGCCGATTTTTTTGATCGCGTCGCGCACCGCTTGGATTTGGTTCGGGTCGAGCCCGGCGGTCGGCTCGTCGAGGATAAGGGCGTCCGGCTCGTGCAGGAGCGCCTGCGCCATCCCGACGCGTTGACGGTAACCGCGCGAAAGGCGGCCGATCGGACGGCGGCAGACCGACGCTAAGTTGCAGAGATCGACGACTTTAGCGATTCGGTTTTTCCGATCGTTTTTCGGAACGCCGCGCGCTTCGGCGAAGAAACGCAGCAGCGACTCCGGCGTCATGTCCGGGTAAAGGGGGCCGTTTTCCGGAAGATAACCGAGTCGCCGCGCCCCTTCGACGCGATCGGTCGCCATGTCGAACCCGGCGATCGTCGCGACGCCCGACGTTGGCGCGAGGAAGCCGGTCAGCATCTTCATCGTCGTGCTTTTGCCGGCGCCGTTCGGGCCGAGAAAGCAGGCGATTTCGCCTTTCGCGATTTGGAACGAGACGTTTTCGGTCGCGATGAAGCGTCCGTAAATTTTCGTTAAGTTTTGAGCGCGTATCATTTTATTCGCGGGTTCGGGTTCGGGTGCGGAAACGGGTTCGGAAACGGGTGCGGTTGCGGAAACGGTTGCGGAAACGGTTGCGGAAACGGTTTAATTCGGGCGGCGCCG
>JAFTUJ010000439.1 GCA_017466305.1 Thermoguttaceae bacterium | reverse complement strand
CCGGTGTCTTTGCGGTACTCGATTTCGAAATATTTTTCGTTATTCGAGTTGTCTTCCCAAGACATCGACATTCTTTGCGTCGTCGGGTCGTAATCGCTGAAAACGACGTTCGTCGGCGCGGTCGGTTGGAAGCGGGCCGTTTCGAGAACGACTTCGCTAACGGCCGAGACGGACGGCGCGTAAGCCGGGTTCGCGCTCGACGCGACGACCTTCAGGCGGAGTCCGAGGTCGGCGGCGGTCGGCAAATACTCGGCGTTCGTCGCGCCTTCGATCGCGGTTTCGGTTCCGTCGGCTTCGACGCGGTACCATTGGAAGGTCGCGTTCGCGCTTTCGGAGGCGAAAACGGCGGCGATCGGCTCGTCGAGGGCCGGAGCGTCGGTCGAGAAAGTCGGCGTGGGCAACACGTCGGTCAACGCGTTAAAGTTCGCGTAAACCCAATCGGAGTCGCCGGAGGCGTTGCGAGCGCAGACGCGGAACTGATACGCTTTATTCGACCAAACATAGGACGCGACGCGCCCGGTTTCGTTCGCTTTCATCGTCGCGGACGTTTGCCATTTGACGCCGCCGTCGACGCTATATTGAACGACGAACGCGGTTTCGTCGTCGGAGTTGTCCGTCCAGCTCATCGGGAGCGCGTTATTGGCCGCGTCGTAGGCGCCGAAGACCAAATTCGACGGCGCGTTCGGGCCGGTCGGTTCCGGTTCTTCGTCTTTCGGCGTCGTAATCGACGCTTCGACCGCCGCGGAGGCGCCCGCGTCGTTGAACGCCGAAACGCGGTACTCGTAAGTCGTTCCGGCGGCCAAATCGGTCGCGACGTAAGAGGTCGCGTTCGCGTCGAGCGTCGCGACGACCGTCCAAGCGCCGTCCGCGCCCTTGACTTCGACGCGGTAACCGGCTTCGTTGTCCGCGGCGTCCGTCCAAGTCAACGTCGCTTCTTGCGATTCCGCGTCGTAAGCGCCGAACTTAACGTCGGTCGGCGCGGTCGGAGCGGTCAATTTGACTTCGACGACGCCGCTCGTCGCGGAAACGGTCGAGGCGAACGCGGCGTTGAGACCGGTCGCGACGACTTTCAGCGTCGCGCCAAGGTCGGCGTTCGTCGGCGTATAGGTCGCGCCGGTCGCGCCTTCGATCGCGGTTTCGGCGCCGGAAGCGTCGACGCGGAACCATTGGAGCGCGACGTTCGCCGTCGTCGGGGCGACGGTAATCGTCAGTTCTTCGCCGACTTTCGGCGCGTCGGTCGAGAAGTTGAGGCCGGTCAACACGTCGGTCGAGGCGTTGAAGGTCGCTTCGATATAATCGGAATCGCCGGCGGCGTTCGAGGCGTAAACGCGGAAGACGTAACTCTTGCTCGGGTCAACCGACGTGAAAACGCACCCGGTCGCGTCGGCGGCCAATTTTTCCGTTTTCCAGTTTTCGGAACCGACGAGCGCGACGGCGACGTAAATCGCTTCGTTGTCGGCGTTATCGACCCATTTCATCGTCAGTTTCGCGTTGGCCGCGTCGTAATTCGAGAAGACCAAGCCGGTCGGCGCGGCGGGAGTAATCAGCGTCGAAACGGGCGCGGCGACGGCGGCGGAGGCGCCGAAGTTGTTGAACGCCGAAACGCGGTACTCGTAAGAGGCGTTCGGGGTCAAGCCGGTCGCGTCGAACGAGGTCGCGTCGGCGGCGAGCGTCGCGACGACTTCCCAAACGCCGTCGGCGTTTTTCACTTCGACGCGGTAACCGGTTTCGTCGGCGACGTCGGCCCAAGTCAGCGTCGCCTTTTGACCGGCGGCGTCGTACGCGCCGAATTTAACGTCGGTCGGAGCGGACGGCGCGACGCCTTGGTATTCGTAAGCGCCGAGGTCGGCGGCGGTTCCGGAAACGCGAGCGGCGCCCGCCAAGTCGGTTTCGGACGCGTCGGCGCCGGTCGCGAGGTCGATAACTTGGGCGTTTTTCGCGAGGGAGTAATCGCCGTTTTCCGCGTCGGCGAAGAGCGGTTTCGACGCGTCGTAAGCAATCGCGCCCTCGGCTCCGTCGTCGGTCAGGACGGTTTCGAGCGCGACGCCGGAGACCGCGGCGCCGTTTCCGACGAAGATCGAATCGACGGCTTTCGAACCGTTCGCGGCGGAGACGAACGCGGCGCCGGCGGCGTCGTTGTCGACGACGGTCGCGTTAATCAGGAGCGCTGCGGTCGACTCGGCGGCGACGTAAATCGCGCCTTGTCCGTCGGCGACGTTGTTCGCGATCAAGACGTCGCGGAGAACGGCGGCGCGGGTTTCGGTCGCTTCGGCGGCGGCGACTTCGGCGTTCGAGAGAACCGCGGCGGACGACGCGGCGGTCGACGCGTTAACGATCTCGACTTGCGACGCGTCGACGGCGTGCGATTCGTCGTTGAAACGGCGTTCCAAGAGACCGTCGCGAGCGTCGGCGGAGGCTCTTAAGTCCGCCGAAACGGGGCCTTCGCCGGTCGGAATAATCGCCAAACTCGTCAAAAGAGACGCGGAATGATCGACGCCGTGCGGAGCGTCGGTAAACTGATAAGGCAGGGAAATCCAATATTCGTTCGGTTGCAAATAATCGTACCCGGGATCGGCGGAAGTCTTCACCGTCGGCATCGACGAGTCGAAATATTCGGTATAGAAATCGCTATCGTCCTCCGTCGAAACAAAGTCGACGGTCGCGTTAAT